>SYAA01000135.1 GCA_005789055.1 Actinomycetota bacterium | reverse complement strand
TGAAGCCAGGTGTCCCACAGTGGGCGCAGTGATTCCTCGGCGTAGTTCGCGGCCAGTCCGGTGAAGTCGTCCGTGACAACGGTGCCGTGCCGGTGCCGTGTGGTCCAGTCGCGCAAAAGCGCGAAAAACTTCTCGTCGCCAATGATTCCGCGCAATGCGTGCAGGGTCAGCGCGCCGCGTTTGTATACCCGGTCGTCAAACATGTCCGCGGCACCCGGGTCGGACAGCAAAAGGTCCGCGGGTTGTTCTGACAGTTTCCGGTGGTAGTGACGGGCGAGTTCGTCGGCGCTGCGCCCCCCGGAGTTCTCCGACCAGAGCCACTCGGCGTAGCAGGCGAATCCTTCGTGGAGCCAGATGTCGCGCCAACGGCGCACCGTGACGCTGTTGCCGAACCACTGGTGGGCGAGTTCGTGCGCGATCAACCGCTCCGACGCTCCCGTTCCGTCGCAGTGGTTCGCGCCGAAGATCGAGACCCCCTGTGCCTCCAAGGGAATGTCGAGTTCGTCGTCGGTCACCACCACGGTGTAACCACCTGCCAGCGGATAGGGGCCGAACAGTTCGATGAAAAGCTTCATCATGTCGCGCTGGCGGGCGAAGTCGCGATCGAAGTTACAGCGCAGCCGGTCAGGGAGGATCGCCGTCATCACCACCGGTGCCTTGGGTAGCCGGTGTGCCGAGTACATGCCGATCTGCAGGGTGGCCAGATAGGTCGAGGTCGGTTCGGGTTGTTCGTAGGTCCACACCGTCTGGCCCGCCCGGACCCGTTTCGATACCAGTTCGCCGGCAGCCACCGCGTAGTACGGGCTGTCGGTGCTGATCGTGGTTCGGTAGCTGGCCTTCGAACTAGGATGGTCGTCGCAGGGAAACCACGACGGTGACCCGTTGGGCTGGCCCGCCACCAATACGCCGTTGGACAGTTCCTCAAATCCCACATCGCCCCAGAGGCTCCGGATCAGCCGAGGGGCGCCGCTGTAGCGGATGACGATCGACATCGCCGAGCCGGCCGGCAGTGGATCGGACAGCCGTATCCGCAGCTTGCCCTCGGAGGCGGCGAAGTGGGCCGGCCGGCGGGAGTTCACGGTGACCTTGGTTGCGTTCATGGAGTCGTGCAAATCGAGCGTGAACGTCTGAAGTGACGCCAGCGTGGCGGCGGTGATGGTCGCTCTACCGCTGAGGCGGTTGCTGGCGACCTTGTACTCGATATCGAGTTCGTAGCGCGAAACCCGGTAACCGAAGTTGCCGTTGTTCGGCAGGTAGGGGTCGATCACCGGTGTCTTCCGCGACTTTTTGACGGTGTTCTTCACTCGGACGTTCCCAGCGTTCCCGGAATTTGTGGCACTTGGGGCGATCGGCCTGGGTTTCCGGCCGCCTTGCGGCCAACCTGCCATGGGGCAATGGGATTGCCTTGCCAGCGGGTGGAGGGTGGCACCTCATCGCCCCGCATCACCAATGACGCAGGCCCGATCGTCGCCCCCGCGCCGATACGGGAAGCCGGCAGCGCCACACAATGCGTTCCGAGCGTCGCGCCGTTCTCGAGGACCACGGTGTCCATCCGCATGATCCGGTCATGGAACAGGTGGGTCTGCACCACGCAGCCACGATTCACCGTGCTGCCGTCGCCCAACCTCACCAGATCTGCCTCGGGCAGCCAGTACGTCTCGCACCACACACCGCGGCCGATCTTGGCACCCAGCGCCCTTAACCACACGTTCATCACCGGCGTACCGCTGGCGGCCCGGGCGAACCACGGCGCCGCCACCGTCTCGACGAAGGTGTCCGACACCTCGTTGCGCCAGATGAAAGACGACCACAGTGCGTGCTCGCCGACTTTGATCCTTCCCACCACCAGCCACTTCGCGACCACAGCGCAGATGCCCGCGACCGCCCCGGCCGCCAGTAGTACGACGCCACCGCCCAGTGCGGCCAGGCCGTACCCGCCGCGGAGAACAAGCATCTGCAGACTGGCAAGTGTTGCCGCCCCGATGGCGAAGGTCACCATCACCGGTAGCAGCCGGCAGGTCTCGACCGCGGAGCGCATCACCTTCAGGCGCATCGGCGGGGCGTAGGTCAGCGCCGGATCAGCGCTGTCGGCATTGCGGCGCAACCGAATCGGCGGACTACCCAGCCACGATGAACCGGCCTTGGCCTTGGATGGGGTGGCGGAGAGCACCGCAACCAGACCATCGTCGGGAACCCGACGGCCGGGCTGGGTGATACCGGAGTTGCCCAGGAATGCTCGCTTGCCGACGGTGGCCGTGGCGACGTGGATCCAGCCGCCGCCGAGTTCGTATGACGCGACCATGGTGTCGTCGGCTAGAAACGCCCCGTCCTCGATCACGGTGAATTTCGGCGTCAGCAACGCAGTAGAGATTTCGGTGTTACGCCCCACCTTCGCGCCCAGCACCCGCAGCCACACCGGGGTCAACAGGCTGGCATAGAGCGGGAACAGATAGCTGCGGGCGGCATCCATCAGCCGCTCTGTCGCCCACAGTTGCCAGCCCACGCGGCTGCGGACCGGGTGATAGCCCTCGCGCAGACCGAGCGAGAGCCAGCGCACCCCGATCACCGTCAGCGCCGCATAAACCACCAGTGCGACTCCGGTGGCCACCGGGATCCACGGCGCGGCGGCGGCCACTGCGTCGCTGAGGGTGGCACTCCGGCGGGCCGGGTAGGCGAGAACCGCGAGCCCGGCGGTCAGCGATGCCAGCGGTAACGCTCCAAGAAGTAGCGAGGACAGTCCGTAGACGAAGACCCAGCGCGACGCCCGCGGCGGCCGGTGGTCGGGCCAGGGGTGGCGGGCCTTACCCGATTTGATGGCGGGCGAGCCCTTCCAGTACTGGCCGCTTTTGACTTTGCCGACGACGGCCGAGCCTGCCGCCACGTCGGCGTTTTTTCCGATTACCGCGCCGGGCAGCAGTGCGGTCCGCGCGCCGATGGTCGCGTCGTCACCGATGGTGATCGGGCCAACGTGGAACGCATCGCCGTCGATCCAGTGCCCGCTCAGGTCAACCTCGGGTTCGACCGAACTACGGTCGCCCAAGGTCAACATGCCCGTCACCGGCGGTGCAGAGTGCAAGTCCACACCCCTACCGACTGAATTGCCCAGTGCCCGTGCGTAATACACCAGCCACGGTGCACCGGCCTGGTTCTCTGCACCGCTAGCATCAGCCAACCGCTCGGCCAACCACACCCTCATGTGTTCAGGCCCGCCGCGGCGGTAGCTGCCCGGCTTGACGTTGCGCACAAGAATTCGGGCGCCCACGACGGCGATCCCCATCCGGCCGAGCGGGGTGCTGAAGGCGGCGAAGGCGCCGCCGATCAGCCACCAACTCACCGGCACCAGCCACGGCAGCGGATAGATGCCGGAGACGATGTTGTTGATCAGCGCGAGCCAGGTCACCCACTGCAGACCGGTCAGCGTGGCCAGTGGCACGGTGAGAAGTACCTGTGCGAACTGCGTCGACAGCGGCGTCGGAGCGACCGTTCGCGGTGTGACGGCGACGGGCGCGGGGTTGCGCTGGTCGATGTCGTCAAGGAAACCCGCCAGCGACCCGAGCCTGGGGTGGTCGTAGAGCTGGGCGACCGTCATCCCGGGATAGCGTCCGCGCAGGGCGACCACCAACTGCGCGGCGGACAGTGAGCCGCCACCGAGGGCGAAGAAGTCCGCCTCGGGTCCATCGACAGTCGCGCCGAGCACGTCCCGCCACAGCCCCGCGAGCCAGCCCATGGTGCCGCCGAGTTCGGGGCCGTCATGATCCTCGTGACCGGGGGCGGGCCATGGCAGCGCATCCCGGTCGACCTTTCCCGATGTCCGGGTGGGCAGTTCGTCGAGCAGCACCAGCCGGGGGACCATCGCCGCCGGCAACGAAGCGGTGAGGTGCGCGCGCGCGGCATCCAGGTCGAAGGCGGGGTCGGCTGAGGCGATGTATCCGACCAAAACCGGTGTGCCACTGGCGGTTTTACGCACAGCAGCAGCTCCACCACTGACACCGGGCAGGTGCACCAGAGCGGAGTCGACCTCGCCGAGTTCGATGCGGCGACCGCCGACCTTGACCTGGTCGTCGGCCCGACCCTGGAAGTACAGCCCGTCGGCTTCCAACCGGACCAGGTCGCCGCTGCGGTAGGCGCGGTTCCAGCCCAGCGACGGCATCGGCGCGAACTTTTCGGCGTCCTTCGCCGGGTCGAGGTAGCGGGCCAGGCCCAGTCCGCCGATCACCAATTCGCCGACCCCGCCGAGTTCCACCGGAGTGCCGGCGCTGTCGACGACAACCAGATCCCAGCCGTCCAACGGCAACCCGATGCTGACCGGTCCGGCGCCGTCGAGTCGGGCGCCGCAGGACACCACGGTGGCTTCGGTCGGTCCGTAGGTGTTCCACACTTCACGGCCGTCGGTGACCAGTCGCTCTGCCAACTCGGGCGGACAGGCCTCCCCACCGAAAATCAACAGCCGGACCGCCTCCAAGGCCTCGGCCGGCCACAGTGCCGCGAGTGTCGGCACCGTCGACACCACAGTGATATCCCGTGAGACGAGCCATGGCCCCAGATCCATCCCGCTCCGCACCAGGGCGCGCGGCGCCGGCACCAGGCAGGCTCCGTGACGCCAGGCCAGCCACATCTCCTCACACGAGGCGTCGAAGGCGACCGAAAGTCCGGCCAGTACCCGATCACCCGGTCCGATTGGGTTGTCCTGCAGGAACATCCGCGCCTCGGCATCAATGAACGCCGCCGCGTTCCGGTGAGTAACCGCAACTCCCTTCGGAACGCCGGTGGAGCCCGAGGTGAAGATGATCCAGGCGTCGTCACCGACCGCGGGTGGGCCGGCGCTCCAGCCGCGCGACGAACCCGAGCCGCGGCTTAGGCCCGCTTCGGTGATCACCCCGACG
>SYAA01000134.1 GCA_005789055.1 Actinomycetota bacterium | reverse complement strand
CGGCCAGGCCCGGATGCGAAGGTGCGGTTCGGTGCGGCCTCGTTCGGCACGCCGGTCGATCAGCGTGTGCAGGCCCACGTGGGTGAACGGGCACAGGATGTCGGCGAAGACCTCAACGGTGTTCATGGCCGCAGGATAGCCGGGCGTTAGACCGTTCCAATGATGCGACTGGTGGACAGTTCGTTGAGGTAGACCTCCAGGTCGGTGTAGCCGACGGCGGACAACGTGCGGGCGTTGGTGTTGGCGACGTTGGGGTTGGTTCCCTTGGTGATCTCCCAGGCATCGGGCATGCCGTCGCTGTCGGTGTCGGTCGGCGCGGCCGGCGCCGGACCGGTGAAGGCCGGCCGCAGCGCGTCCCCGGCGGGGTTGGTGTTGGGTGCCGCACCCGAGATGGTGTTGCTGGCGACGAAACTCATCAAGCGAGTGTCCATCGGATCGCGCGGCCAGGCGCCGGCGTTATTGAGCAGGTAGGTGCGCAACTGGTCGGTCGGTGTGTAGGTGATCGTCGGGAAGGGGTGCCGCGTGATCCGGGCCTGGGCTCGCCGCGAGGTGGCATCCGGACTGGTCTCGGCGGGATAGTCGTTGCAGCAGTAAAACAATTGGTAATCCGACCGCGACGGGTAGAGGTTCATCTTGTTACCGCTGACAAAGAGTTCGTTGCGAGCGACGTTGAGAATCTGATCGTCGAACATACCGAATTGGAAACTGTTGGCGGTATGGAACAGGTTGTTGACCGCATTGAGTTTCCAGTAGATCGGGCGAGAGCCACCACTGGCGACCCCGGAGTCGACGCCCAGGGCCACGAAGAACCGCGGATCCCAGTACAGATTGTTCGACAGTTCCAGATTCATGAAGGAGTTGGCCGCGGCGGCGGACTCACGGCTGCCCTCGGGCAGGCGTCCTTCGATCCGGTTGAACACGTTGTGGTGCAGCGAGACGTTGTCCAGACCGAAGCCATGGGCCGGGTTGGAGTAGTTCATCAGGATTCCGCCGTAGAACGAGTGCGAGCCAACGGTTTCGGCGAGGATCGTGTTCTGGACGGTGATGTTGTTGGAGTAGGAGATCTCGATCGCCTCGTCCACGGCGTTGCCGATGGAGACGTGATCGACGATGGCGTTGCGGGTGTAGCGCAACCGCAGTCCGTCATCGGCCGGACCGGTGGCACCCGGCCGGATGCGGATGTGTTGCAGGATCCAGTTCTCCGCGAAATCCTCCGGAGCCCGAACGGTCTGGTCCTGATACGGACTCTCATCGGTGACCAGGCCGCGGATGGTGATTCCGCCCGGGGAGGTCTGCCCGGCGATAGTCACGTCACCGTTGGTCAGATGGATCTGGGTGTCGATCAGCCCACTGACCTTAAACAGGATGTAGCGCGCGCCGGGTTGATCGATGGCCCACTGCAGCGACCCCGGCCCGGCGGCGTTGAGATTGGTGACGTAGATGACGCTGCCGTCGCGTCCGCCGGTGGCAGCGGCGCCGAACCCCTCGGCCCCAGGGAACGCCGCCAGCGCGACCGATGGGTCGGGGGTCGGGCTGACGGCCACCGTCACCAAGGTGCCTGCGGTGCCGCTGCGGCCGTCGATGACGGTCACGGTGAAGGAGTCGGCCCGGTCCGTCGGCGTCGCACCCGGCGCCGCCGCGGTGTTCCGCGCGGCAACAGTCGGCGTGTAGGTGAACGCACCGGTGCTCGCGTTGATACTGATCGCGCCCTTCGCCGTCGACGTCGGGGCGCTGTAGGTCAACACGTCACCGTCGGCGTCGGTAGCGCTGACACTTCCCGTCACCACCCCGGTCACCGCATTCGGCGAGCCCACCACCGGGGCAGACAACACCGGCGCACGATTGGCCGGGGTGAAGGGCGCGACGATCACCGCGACCGGGCTGGTGGAGGAATCCCCACGGCTGCCGATCAGCCCGAAGGAAAGCAGGTTGAGCAACCCGGCCAGGCCGTGGATCGCGAAACCGCTGGGCGCGTCGCTGACGGTGACCCGGAAGGAGTCGGTGACTCCGGCCGCCACCGCCGCATCGGGCGTATAGGCCCAGGTGCCCTCGGGGCTGACCGTCGCGGCGCCGTGGGCGGGACCCTCGGTGATGGTGTAGCTGAGTCTGGGGCTGTCGGGGTCAACAGCATTGAGGAGGCCGGTGACCACACCGGCGGGGCCCTGGGCGGTCTGGGTCGGACGCAATTGCGGCGTCTGGTTGTTGAAGAAGGCCGCCACACCCCGAAAGAGCGAACTGATGGGATCAGTGGCGACGGCCTGGGCCGAAAGTGGTTGCGGAACAATTGATTCGGCGGCAACGATCGCGGCGCTAGTCTCGCGGCGCGCGGGGATCTGAGGCACCGCATCGACCGGCGGTGCCGTCGTAGTGCCGATCTCGGAACCGAGAGCCGCGACCGGGGCCAGCTCGGACCGGGAGGGCCGCACTAGCCGCGACGTCACCCGAGCAGTCCGGGCGGAATCGGGCCTCACCGACGCGCCCCGTGTACCGGGGTCGCGGTTTCCACGCACTCGGCCGACGTCCGCCGGTTGGGTCGGCTGTTCCGACGCCGACGAGGCGTCGGAGGTGACCGGGTCGGCGGCGGCCGTTCCCGTGCCGCCCGCCATCACGGCCAGAGGAATTCCCAGGGCCACGGCCAAGGGGCCGAGGCGGCCCACGAACGATCCAGCTTTCGTCAAATCTGATCCAGCGTTCATCACTTCCCCCGATTTGCGGGCCCGCGGGAACCACTGCGTCAAACGTCCTCCCCAATCACGCGAACGGCAACCCCCTACCGCCGATTAGGTGACGAAAGTCCCACCCGGGCGACTACAGTCCCCTCCATGAAAAACGTCAAGCAGATGTGCCTGGGAGTTGCTGTAGCCGGAATCGTCGCCGGTGCGGGATCAGCGGTCTCGACCGCGGTCGCCTCGGCGGATCCGGCCGCACCCGACTCGACCCGGTCGGCCGGCACCAGCGAGAACGGAACACCGGACCGGGCCGGTTCGCCGTCGAGTACCCGAACCCGAGGTCAGGTCAGCCGCCCGGCAGCCGCCCAGGCCGCGAAGAACTCCGATCGCCCCGGGGCGTCGGTCCGCAGCACGCCGTCGGTTCCGGAAAGTGCGGCGCCAGGGAGCGCAACGCCAGCACGGACGCAAACCAGCACGCCGCAGCGCAGGCGCACCGTTTCGTTGCCGGACCGTACCCCGGCACCGTCCCCGGATGCGATCTCCGCACCTGCCCGTGATGCGGCCTCCGCACCTGGGGTCACCACCATCCCACCGGCGGTCCGGCCGATCGTGACCGCGGCCGCACCCGGTGCCCTCCTTCCGGCGACTCCGGCGCCGGCACCCGTTCCGGTGCCAGTCCTTCCGGTGCCGGCCGCCCCGGTCGCGCCGGCCAGTGCGGTGACCGTCAGCTCGTCGGTGTCCGGTAGCCGTAATCGCAGCGCCAGTGCGGTCGCCTCCCAGATCGGGGACCCGCCGCCGACGCACGTGCTCTTGATCGGCACCGACGGCACGAACCTGGACAAGGTGCTGGCCGACCCTGCCAACGTCGGATTCTTCGATCTCATGGCTGAGAGTGTCACCGGCGCCACCAGCATCGTCGGGCACACCACGATCTCGGGTCCGTCGTGGACGACGATCCTGACCGGCGTGTGGGACAACAAGAGTGGCGTGATCAACAACATCTTCAACCCGGCGCCGTATGACGCCTGGCCGACGGTGTTCAACCTGCTCGAGGCACACAACCCGGACATCGATACGGCCGTGATCGCCGACTGGAAGTACATCAACGACATCGGGGCCGCCGGCGCCTACCCCGTTGCGGCCGATGACAACGTCTTCGTGCCCTTCGACACGAGTTGGGAAGACACCGACGATGACGTGACAACCGCGACCATCGCGCGGATCAACGCGACCCAGGCGGCCGACTCGTCCTTCATCTTCTCCTATCAGGTTGCCGTTGATGAGGCCGGACACGCGTACGGCGGCGGATCGCCGGAATATGCCGCCGCCATCGTCAACACCAGTGAGAACATCGCCGCGATCATGGCCGCCGTCGATGCCTGGGAGACCGCCAATCCAGGTGAGGAGTGGACGGTGATCGTCACCACCGACCACGGCCACCAGCAGTCGGTGGGCTTCGGTCACGGCTTCCAATCGCCCAACGAGACATCGTCGTTCGTCATGTTCGACCTCGAAGGTGATAGCGCCAACGACGGCAAGCAGAATCTGGGGTACTCGAACGCCGACATCACACCCACGATCGTGGGCCTATTCGGGGCGCCACCGCGATCGGACTTCGACGGGGTGTCGCTGGCGACCAAGACCGACAGCATCGTCGATCCGGCCGATCTCAGCCAGGCACTGAACGACGCAATCAACACGTTCGGCTACCCGAACATCGGCACCGATATCGCACTCGGCATTCGGACCATCTTCGGATCCATCCCGTACTTCCTGGACGGCTTCGTGACCACGATCACCGGCCAATTGCAGAGCATCGTCGAACAGGACATCTTCCTGGTCAGTGCGCTGGCTGGCGCAGCCGAATTCCTGGTCCAGATCACCGGCGACGTGCTCGTCTTCACTACCCAGGCCATCGCCCGGGTGGTCGCGTATCTGACCGGTGCCGGCACGATCGCCCCGACGGATCCGCCGCTGACACCGCCTCCGGCGGACTCGGTGTTCGTGCCGGTGCTCCTGCCGGCCGCGGTCCTGGTCTGATCACTTCGGCAGGATTCGCGACCTGGCCCCGCCGCCGGCGACCTGAATGGTCTGACCACTGACCCAGCCGGCGGCCGGGGACGCCAGCCACAGGAACGCGTTCGCGACGTCCTGCGGGGTTCCGGCGCGTCCGGTGAGATTCTTGGGGTGCGCGAGCGCATGACGGACCTTTTCGTCTAGACCGATGTCGGCGTAGGCGTCGGTCAACACCGTGCCGATCAGAACGGAGTTCACCCGAACCTGCTTACCGAAGTAGTGCGCGACGCTCAGCATCGCGTGATTGAGCGCCGCCTTGGCGGCAGAGTAGGCGAGGAACTCGAACGCCGGCGTCACGGCGACCATCGACCCCGAGTTGGTGACGGTGGCATTGTCGGCCTCGAGCAGATATGGCCTGCAGGCAGCGGTCATCCTCAGCGCCGCAACACAATTGATTTTGTACTCCTCCACCATATCCTCG
>SYAA01000133.1 GCA_005789055.1 Actinomycetota bacterium | reverse complement strand
GGAGCGTTGAGCTGGTAGACCTCACCACGCACGCAATGCCTCCATATCGCGCAGCACCTGCATCGCCTCAGCTCGGTCGGACTCGTCCGCCGCAATCTCCTCCGCTTCGGCTCGGATAGTCGCGACGGCTTTCTGTCGTGCGGCGTCAATGAGCGCTGCCCTGACAGCTGCCGAGACTGGCGTCCCGTCCCGGGTAAGAACGGCCAATGCTCGTGTGGTGTCCTCATCGGGTCTAAAAGTGATTGAGTCAGCCATACGGAAATTGTACTACAGATTGTAAGACAACTATAGCTTCGCGTCGGTTACGTGCCGGCTGAAATTAGTGTTGCGCCATGAGCCTTGTCAGCTATGAACTGCGCGATCACATCGCAACCATCACGCTCAACCGACCCGAAGCGCGCAACGCGATCAACGGCGCACTTCGCGAGGACTTGAACGCGGCCTGGAACCGGTTTCGCGATGACGAGGACGCCTGGGTCGGTGTCCTGACCGCCAACGGCGATGTCTACTGTGCCGGAGCCGACCTGAAGGATGGCGCAGGTTCGGTCGGTACGTTCGCCGGCACGTTCTGGGAGAAGCCCACTATCAACTCCTTCGAAAGCGGTATGGAGTTGTTCAAGCCGACCATTGCCGCTGTCCATGGACCCTGCATCGGCTACGGGCTGACCGGAGTACTGTTCTGCGACTTCGTGATCGCCAGCACCGAGGCCACGTTCTGTTTCCCCGAGGTGTCGATCGGGATCCCCACCATCGTCGGCGCCATTCGACTCCCCCAGCGGATCGGCTGGGCCAACGCGATGGAACTCCTGCTCACCGGCAAACCCGTCGATGCGCAGCGCGCCAAAGAGACCGGGCTGGTGTGGAAGTTGGTCGAGCCGGACCAACTGCAGGAGCAGGCTCATTCATGGGCGCGGGTTCTCACCGAGGCCGCTCCCCTGGCTCAGCGGGCGACCAAAGAGGTGGCGTGGCGCACCGCCGATATGGGCTGGATCGAGTCGGTTCGTTTCGGTGAGGTCATGCGCAAGGTCGTCGGCGCGACCGACGACGTGGCCGAGGGCATGGCGGCCTGGCGAGACAAGCGCGAACCTCACTGGCGTGCCCGCTGAGGGTCTGCCTAGCGCGTTCGTAACCTGATGATGGGAAGTTCGCGGTCGGTTTTCTCTTGATACTCGGCGAAACGCTGGGATGAGCCGGAGATCTGGCGCCACGCGGATTCCCGTTCGGATCCGTGAAGTTGTTCAGCGACAACCGATTCCGTCCGTCCGGCGAAAACGATGGACACCTGATCGGGATGCGCGCCGAGGTTGTAGTACCAGCTGGGGTTCTTCCTCGCTCCGGCGAACGAAGCCACGATCAACCAGCCACCACCGTCGGCCGGAAAGTAGGCCAGTGGAGTCTTGCGTTCCTGGCCGCTCTGGCTGCCCACCGTCGTCAGTACCAGTGATGGCAGTTCACCGAACTTTCCGGTCTTGCGGATCCGACCGGCGGAGAACTTGTTGAACAGTTTGAGGAACTGCTTGGCAATGCCCGGTTGGGAAACTCCGCGGCTGCCGGCGGGTGTGTCGAAACTCATGTCACTCCTGCGTTCTTGATTGTGACCGGTCATTTCGGCCGGGTTCCGACCTCGAGGGCGGCCAGTTCCGACGTACCGTCGAAGAGCAGCCGTCCGCGCTCTCGGACGGTGAGGCGCAGCCTGCCGCCGAGGTGTTCGAAGTCGGTGTCGATATTGCGTCGCTCGGCCGGCAGCGGCACAGGCAGGACGTGCGGTGGCAGATGCCGTCCGTCGCCTTCGATCTCGATCTCGTAGCGCGGCGAGCGCCCGCGCAGAAACCATTGGTTGTCGCCGATCTGCGACCGCACCAGAACCGGCGGGGTCATCCGGATGACCCTGCGGCCCAACCTGACAACGATGCCGTTCACGTCGCGGGCGATCGGCCCGAGGGATAGCAGACCGCCGGAGAACGCAACGCACACATCGGCGCCGCCGAAGTCGTGCGCCTGCCCCCACCACCACCGCAGCGGGAAGCCCTTGCCCCAGTTGCGCTCGGCGTAGACCTTGGCGCCGTCGAAAGTCCAACTCTCGGTGCCGTATTCGACGCTTCCGCTGGCTCTACCGCCGAGGTAGTAGGGATGCCAGTACTGGTTGAGGAAAGGGATTGCCGAGAATATGCCTCCGCCACCGAAGGCTTTGGGCCAGGTGATCGGATCGCGGATCTCCATGTTCAGGCGCAGGTCGCCGAGTTCGAACCGGACTCGATCGGTGCCGACGGTGAAGCTGTCCGCACCGTCACCGGCGGTCACCGAGAACGGTGATTCCTGGGCCCGGGCGCCGTCGAGGGCTGCGGACCGCACCACCAGGCCCGGATGCACGCCGACCGCGGTGGTGGACCAATCCCCCGCCGGATGCCGGTTGATGCTGCACAGCGCAATCAGGGCACGTCCGGCTGCCTCGTCGGTGATCCGCCAGAACCAGCCCTCCATTTCGGTGCCGTGCGACGGCAACGGATTTCCGTAGGGAACGTCCGCTCCGGTACGGCGGTAGGCATCGGTCAGGCGCATGCCACCAACATATCTCGCCGGTCCTGTGTTCTGAATGTGCAGAGATTTCCGCTGCGGATATCGTGAGCCTGACCTCGCCGATCCCTGGAGGGGCCACGAAGCATGGAGAGGGCCTGGAGGGGTATGCCGAGCTGGATTGCCGACCTGGTCCGCCTTGACGGCGATGGCACGGTGTTTCGGACGGCCACCGCCTTGGGCGCGGGTCCGCGTTTGTTCGGCGGGTTGATCGCCGCACAGGCGCTGGCCGCCGCTGCGGCGACCGTCGACAGCGCACGGTTACCGCAGTCGCTACATGCCTACTTCATCCGTGGCGGTCGGGTCGGGGTGGACGTCGAGTACGTCGTGGAGACAACCCGGGATGGTCGCTCGTTCACCACCCGCCGGATCACAGCAAGCCAGGACGGCGTGCCGATCTTTGAGATGCTGGCCTCCTTCCACACCCCGGAAAAGACTGTCGACTGGCAGCGGCCGGTAATCCCCCGGCTATCGCTGACCGACGCCACGATTGTCGTGACTCCCCCGGAGCGTTGGGCCGACTACTACGAAATGCGAGTGGCGGCCGACGCCGACACCACCTGGCCGCAACAGCCGTTCTGGTTCCGCTCGCGCGAGCCGATTGAGGATGACCCCGTCCTGGCGGCCTGCGCGTTGACCTTCGTCTCGGATTTAGGCATGGTGTCCACCGCGCGCCCGCCCGGCGAGCATGAACCCGGACCGGGCGGCGCGGCAAGCCTTGACCATGCACTGTGGTTGCACCGACGAGTCGACCCCCGACAGTGGCACTGCTACGACGCCACGGCGATCAGCCACAGTGACGCGCGCGGACTTGCTTTCGGGTCCATCCACGACGACCTGGGCACGCTGGTGGCCAGCGTTGCCCAGGAGTCGTTGTGGCGGTGTTGATGGGCCCGCCGGGCTGCCGCGTCAGGCGATGATGCGGACCAGGTAGGGCGCCATATCGGTGGTGCGAACCGGCGAGACCGCAACACCGGTGTCGGTCACCTCCAACATCTCGTTGTTGCCGAGGAACATCGTGACGCTCTGGCCGCCCTCGGGACCGTAGAAGATCAGGTCGGCGGGTAGCGCCTGGGCCGGCGTCACCCGTTGGCCCCCGTTGTACATCGCGCCCGAGGAACGCGGCAGTTTGGCTCCGACGCCGGCGTAGATGTACTGAATCAGGCCCGAGGAGTCGAAGCCGACAAT
>SYAA01000132.1 GCA_005789055.1 Actinomycetota bacterium | reverse complement strand
GGCGCTGCGTTCCGGTGGCCCCGGTTCGCTGGTGTCCTGGGACTCACTCGGCCATCAGGGGCGCATCTTCATCCGCGGCGGCCCGACCGTCGCCCAACTCACCGCGTTCAACAACGCCCCTGCCGTCGAACCCATCCGTGCCTACGCAGGACTGCATTCCGCCGACGGAATCCGCGCGACCGCGGAGTTGGCCGCCCGCGAACTCGAACGCGAGGGGGGCCTACAACGAAAGGTCATCGCGGTGGCCACCACGACAGGTACCGGTTGGATCAACGCCGCCGAGGCCGACTCGCTGGAGTACATGTACAACGGCGACACCGCGATCGTGAGCATGCAGTACTCGTTCCTGCCGAGTTGGCTGTCGTTCCTGGTCGATAAGGAGAACGCCCGCCAGGCCGGCCAAGCCCTCTTCGAAGCGGTGGATGAGAGGGTGCGGGCCCTCCCGGAGGCCCAGCGGCCCAAGATCGTGGTTTTCGGGGAGAGCCTCGGCTCCTTCGGGGGGGAGGCGCCATTCCTGAGCCCCAACAACATCATCGCCCGGACCAACGGCGCGCTGTTCTCCGGTCCGACGTTCAACAACACCATGCGCGATGACATCCTCGCCAACCGGGATCCCGGGTCACCGGAGTGGCTGCCGATTTTCGATAACGGTGCGAACGTTCGGTTCGCCGCGCGAGCGGAGAACCTCGGCCGACCCGAGACCACCTGGGGTCAGCCGAGGGTGGCCTACCTGCAGCATGCGTCCGACCCGATCGCCTGGTGGAACCCGGATCTGCTGTTCTCAGAACCGGATTGGCTGCGCGAACCGCGCGGTTACGACGTCTCCGGCGACATGAGATGGATACCGGTCGTGACTTTCCTGCAGGTGTCCGCCGACATGGCGGTGGCGGTCGACGTGCCCGATGGCCACGGCCACCGGTACGTCAAAGACGTAGTAAATGCCTGGGCGGCGGTGATGCAGCCGCCAGGCTGGACCCCGGAGAAGACCGAACGGCTGCGCTCGATGGTCACCCAGGACTACCCGCAGTAGCACTGACCAGGACTACCCGCGCAGCACAGACCAGGACTACCCGCGCAGCACTGTGAAGTACCCACCGCCTCGATTGCATAGATTGGTCGCCATGTTCTGTACTCGACACCGCGCCGCAGTGGGCGCAGCCGCGCTCGTCGCCGCCACCGTCCTGATCGGCTGTTCATCAACGACCGATAGCAGCTCGCAGTCGTCGGCGGCAAGCGCCGATCAAGGCGGTACCCCGACGGGAACGGAATCGGTCGGGCTTTCGCCGGCGGGAGTAACCACCCGCATCGACGTGCCCGCCCAGTCCACCGAGGAGCAGTACGCGCAAGCGTGTATGACAGCCAAGGAGTGGATCGACGCCCGGGGGGGCGACCCGCAGACGATGATCGAGCCGTACCTCAAGGAGATTCAGGCCTCCACGGAAGCCGGGCGCGCGACGTTCCAGAAGACCTGGTCCGATTTGAGTAAAGCCCAGCAGGCCGCGGTGATCATTGCGGTCCAGGCTGCCGCCGATGGCGGCTGCTAGCGGCCCCCGAGCCGATCGGGCCCCCAACGGATAGAAAGAGTCACACCATGGCCACACGGGTCGCGATCGCGCTCGGCAGTGGCGGAGCTCGCGGATACGCCCACATTGGTGTCCTTAACGAACTGCATGACCGGGGTTATGACGTGGTGGGCATCGCGGGCTCATCGATGGGAGCGCTCGTCGGTGGCCTTCATGCTGCGGGCTCGCTCGACGAGTTCACCACCTGGGCTCAGACCCTGACCCAGCGGACGATGCTGCGCCTCCTTGACCCGTCGATTTCGGCCGCCGGGGTCCTGCGCGCCGGGAAGATTCTCGATGCGGTCCGCGACATGCTGGGCGAGGCCACCATCGAGAACCTGCCCATTCCCTTCACTGCGGTGGCGACCGATCTCATCGCGGGCAAGTCGGTGTGGCTGCAGCACGGAGCAGTCGATTCCGCGATACGTGCCTCAATCGCAATTCCCGGAATCATCGCGCCGCACGTTCTCGATGGCCGACTGCTCGCCGATGGAGGCATCCTCGATCCCCTGCCGATGGCGCCCATCGCATCGGTGAACGCCGATCTCACCATCGGTGTGAGCCTGTCGGGGACCGACACCGATCTGCGAGCCGAGGATTCCGCCGGCTCGGAGACGACGGCAACCCGCGAGCGACTGAACCGCCTGCTACGCAGCACCTCGGCGCTGTTGGAAAATCAGACGGCCCGCTCAGTACTCGGTCGACTCAGCGCGGTCGCCGAAACACCCTCTGCCGCTGAGGATTACGACGGTGAAACTTACAGTGCCGGCGACGCCCCACTGCCGAAGTTGGGCAGCTTCGCGGTGATGAACCGAACTATCGAAATCTCCCAGGCCGCGTTGGCCCGCCACCAGTTGGCCGCCTACCCGCCCGACTTGCTGATCGTGGTCCCGCGCGCGGCCTGTCGCAGCCTTGATTTCCATCGCGCGGCCGAGCTGATCGGCCTGGGCCGGGAGCTCACCGCTCGCGCACTCGACGCCCGCGACTCCCGCGTCGCGCAGCAGCGTTGACCGCCGTCAGCGTTGTCCGGCGTAGGCGCGGGCAATCCGGGTGACGAACTGATAGACGCCGTCTTCCTCGAGCGCAAGCGGTCCGGGTTGGGCATGCGGCGAACTCAGACCGCGCTGCACGGATTCGCACGCCGCCCAATCTTGCCGGTTGGTCAGATCCCAGAAGTCCACCGCGTAGGACGGATCGAAGCCGGGCCGTTCGGCGGCCTCCCTCGGAAATGCCCAGGCGCATTCGACGTGGGTGCGGTCGACGCTCAGGGGCGTCATCGTGTGCGTCATGATGTAGTCGGGGTGCAGGCTCACCAGAAGGTTTGGGAAACCGACCAGGTACATCACCGACCGCAGTTCCTGCTCGGAGAGCCCCTTGATGGCGACCCCGCCGCTGCGTCCGCTCAGCGACATCGTCTCGGCCTCGTCGATCATCGACATCCAGCCCCCCATCCAGTTGCCCGGCATCTCAATGTTCTCGCCGCTGGTCGGCGGGCTGATCCGGGACAGTTCGGGATGTATCGACGGACAGTGGTAACACTCCTGGTAGTTCTCGACGATCACCTTCCAGTTGGTCGCCAACTCGTAGGAGTGGCGCGCAACGACCGTGAGATCCTCCGGCCGATACGGACTGACGATCTCCTCTGATCCGGCGACGTGATCGGCGAAGTCGCCGTCCTGGCCGCTGGGGTCCACGAAGAGCCAGCCATGCCAGTCGACGAGGCGCAATTCGGTGAGCCCGAATCCCGCGGGATCGAAGGAGTCGAGCCGATCGAATCCCGGGGCATTTCGCAACTCCCCGTTCAGCTTGTAAGACCAGGCGTGATATGGGCAAACCACCCCACGCCGCTTGATGCTCGCACCACAGGCCAGCAGTTCGTGCCCGCGATGGCGACAGACGTTGGCGAACGCCCGCACCGCACCGTCGTCCCCTCGAACCAGCAGAATCCCGTTCGCGCCCGAACCCACCGCACGCTGCGCACCGACACCGTCGAGGTCGGCGGCGTGGCCGACGCAGTGCCAACCGGTGAAGATGTTGCGCTGTTCCCATTCGAACACTGCCGGATCGACATAGGCCTCGCGGGGCAGCATGCGCGACGAGCCGAACGGAGCCAGTGCAGCAGCGAGTCCATCGGCGGGGACGGGGGCCGGTTCGAACTGTTTGAACATGCAGTCAAGAATAGTCCGCGCGGTGGCCGGGGTCTACCCCACCGGTGCTCACGCCTCGCCGGCGAATGCGGCGATACCACCGGCGGCGGTGTTGTCCCCGCGGGTCATCCGGCGGTAGATCAGGTAGCCCACGGTGATCGCCAGCAGAGCGGCGAACAACAGCAGCGTGGCCAGGGCGTTGAGCGCCGGTGTCGGGGCGGCGCGCGCGGTGTTGTAGATCTTCACCGACACCGGTTCGGTGGAGGAGCTTCCGGACAGATATCGCACCAGCACGAAGTCATCGATCACATCCGCGAAGACCAGAATCGCGCTGGCGAATATCGCCGGGAAGAGCATTGGCAGCGTCACCCGCCGCAGTGCCGCCAGCGGTGAGGCGCCGAGATCCGTTGCCGCCTCTTCGTACTGGGCACCGATCGTGGCCAGCCGGGTCCGAACAAGAACGGCCGGGTAGGCGATCTGGTAGGTCACCAGGCCGAGCACCTGCGCTCCGGTGCCCAATCCGACCGGCAACGGCAGCGTGGTCACCACGAACAGCAGGGCGACAGCCAGCAGCACTTCGGGCAGGACGAAGGACACCAGCATCAGCATGTTCGCCCCGGAAGGCAACCGGCCCCGCCAGCGGTCGATGCCGATTGCGAACATCACCCCGAGTGGCACGGTGATCGCCGTGGCGATCACACCGAGCTTCAGGGTCTGCAGCAGCGCGGTGTGCAGGGCCGCATCGTGCCAGACCGACTTGACCGGATCACCGAAATACCAGCGCGTCGAAAAGCCCTGCCACACCGTTCGCGATTTTCCATCGTTGAACGAGAAGATGACCGCGATCAGCACTGGAGTCAGCGACCAGACCAGGTAGGCCAGCGTGACTCCGAGGAGTACCCGCGGCGGTCGCCACGGATCGTTCCACCATGCTGCCGGGCCCCTCATGAGGCCACATCGCCGCGGGTGGTGACCCGCACGTAGTAGAACATCGGCAGTACCGCAACCAGGAGGACCAGCATCACCAACGCGCCGGCCTGACCAGTCTGACCCGGTGACTGCACGCTGTCGTTGATCAGGTTGCCCACCATCGCGGTCTTCGGCGAGGCCGACAGCATGTCGGAGGTGAAGTAGTCACCGAGCATCGGCAGCATGGTGAGCAGCAGAGCCGCCACGATGGCGGGCCGGCACATCGGCAAAGTGACCCGCCAGAACGACGCGAACCGACTGGCGCCGAGGTCACGTGCCGCCTCGAGGGTGGATTGTGGCAGCCGGTCCAGCCCGGCATACAGCGGCAGGATCATGTACGCGACGTAGCCGTACACCAGTCCCAGCACGACGACCACCGGTTGGCCGGTCAACCAGTGCACTCGAACGTCGAACACACCGCCCATACTCAACAACCGGTTCACCAGCCCGTCATCCTGAAGGAGGTTGACCCAGGCCAGCATCCGCATCATGTAGCTGATCCAGAACGGCGCGATCAGCAGGGCCAGCAGCAGGCCCTTCCACCTCCCGGATAACCGGGAGACGTAGTAGGCAACCGGAAAGGCGATCAACAAACACAGCAGGCCCGCCGTCACGACGAACACCGCGGTGCGCAGCAGTGCCGGCCCGAAGATTCCCTGCGACCCGACAATGCGACTGAGTACGTAGCTGAACTGGGTGGGATCCCACTGCAGGGGATTCCATACCGGGACCGCGGTGCGGAAGATCGGGTCGGTGCGGCCGAAGACGATGGCCAGGACCACGTACAGCGGGGCCAGGAAGAACAGCAGCAGCCAGATCAGCCCTGGCGCGGCCAGTGCGGCGCCGAGCACACTGCCCCGGGTGCGCGTCGACTGCGGCTTCGCCTGCGCCGCAACCTCGGTCAGCGTCACCGGGGTCAGGATCCCCCAGCCTTGAAGGCACGCCACACGTTGTGCCAGGCCGCATCGTTGTCGGGATCGAGTTCAAGGATCCGGTAGCCGACGTCGTAGTACTCGGGCCGGACGATCGCCGACTTGATGTTCTCTGCAACGAAGCCGTCCGTCACCAATGAGTCCGGGTTCATCGACACCTGAGGTGGTTGGTAACCGATCTGTTTGAAGTTCTGTTTGGCAGACTCGGTCTCGAGCATGTGGTTGATGAACAGATGTGACAGCACGGGGTTCTTTCCACCCCGCAAAACCACCATGAGATCGTTGTCCACCAACCCCTTTCCGTCGGCCGGGAACCAATAGCGCAGAACTTCGGCCGAGCCGCCCTCGGGCAAATAGTTCTGCGCATTGATGATGTCTCCCGACCACATTTGCGCCAGGCCGATCTGACCGGTGGGCACATCGGTGTACATCGTGATGGTGACTTTCGGCGAGGTGGCCGCTACCAACGCGGTCAACTGCTCGCCGACGATCTTCAGATCGGCAGCCGAATTCGTGTTGACATCGGTAATGCCCTCCTTGAGCAGAACCATCGACATCGCGGTGTGCCAGTCGTCGATCACCGCTGTCTTGTTCTTGTAAGTCGGATCCCACAACGCCGCATAGGGATTTTCCAGTGCACCGATATCGGCGGGCACCTCGGTGTTGTTCCAGCCGATGCCCGTGGTGTAGACGGTGTAGGGCGTGGTGTACCGCCACTGCTGGTCATAAAACGGGTTGGTGAACACCGGCCAGACGTTGTTGATGTTGGTGATGTAGCTGTGGTTCAGCGGCCGCAGCAACGAGCCATTCACCAGCTTGCCGATCTGGTCATAGCTCGGGAAGAAGACGTCATAGTCGACGCTGCCGGCCCGGATCTTGGTGATCGCCTCGTCGGTGTCGTTGAAGGTTGAGACCGCAACGGTGGCGCCGTACTTCTCCT
>SYAA01000131.1 GCA_005789055.1 Actinomycetota bacterium | reverse complement strand
TCGGTTCGGCACGCCCGCTCAGGCGACGGTGCAGGTTGGCCAACGGCTGCTCGGTTCGCATGCGACGACCGTAAAGTCGACAGCTGACCCGCAGCCCTACGGTGCCACCGTGCCAGGCAGTGGGCTGTGGACCAATCCAGGACTGTGAAATCAGGAGGATGATATGAGCGCAACGACTGACCGGCCGCTACGGGTGATCCAGTGGACCACCGGCAATATCGGTCGCCGGTCCCTGCACGCGATCATCGGCAGGCCAGACATGGAACTCGTCGGTGTCTACGCCCACGGCGACGACAAGGTCGGGATGGACGCAGCCGAACTGGCCGGCTGGCCGCTGGGACCGGGAAAACCAACCGGGGTCACGGCCACCCGTGATATCGATGCGCTGCTGGCGACCAGACCGGACGCCTGCTGCTACAACCCACTGTGGCCCAGCATCGACGAACTCGAACGCCTCCTGGAATCCGGTGTGAACGTGTGCACATCGGCGGCTTGGATCACCGGTGGCAAGCAGAGCCCCGCCGACCTGACGCGGATCCGAAACGCTTGCGCACGAGGCAATTCCACCATCTTCGGCAACGGCGCACACCCGGGAATGACCAATATGGTCGCCATGGTCCTCTCCGGGTCCTGCGAACGAGTCGACGAAATCAGGATCACCGAGTCGGTGGACTGCTCCACCTACGAGTCGGCCGCGACTCAGACCTCGATGGGGTTCTCCTGCGATCCGCAAACACCGGGACTCGCCGAGAGCGTGGCGCAGGAGAGCGCAGTCTTCGCCGAGTCAGCCGCCATGATGGCCGACGCCATCGGCGCGGAACTGGACCGGATGAGCTTCGACGTGACCTTCACGCCGGCCACCGGCGACACCGACCTGGGCTTCATGACCATCCCGGAAGGCACCGTGGCCGGGGTGCACGGCTACCACCGCGGCTGGGTGGGCGATCGCAACGTCGTCAGCGTCGGGTTCAACTGGATCATGGGCGACCATGTCGTGCCGCCCAAACCTCTTGAGCATGGCCACGTGATCCAGGTGTTCGGGGTGCCCAATATGCGCACCGTCCTGCACTGCCTGCCGCCGAAGGACTGGACCGAACCGGGGTTCATGGGGCTGGGAATGATCTACACCGCCATGCCGGTGACCAACGCAGTGCCGATGGTGGTGGCTGCACCACCGGGCATTGTGACACTGAAAGACCTGCCACCGGTCACTGGTCGATTCGCGGCTCGCTGAGTCAGCGCTCATCGTTGCTCGGCGGAGTGGAGGTCTAAGCCGACAAGATCGCGAGTGTTGACATCAGTGCGGTCGCTGTTGGCCCCGGGCAACAGCCCCCAGTGCGGCGCCAAACAGCTGCGGACCGCCGATATCCAGCAGCTGCACACCGAATATGTTTACGCACAGCGACGATGCGCAGTTGCCGACGCCAGTTGAGTTCGGCCCGACAATCGCGATGTTGAGTCCGCCCCCGGTGTTGTTACCCGAGTCCGCGCTTCCGGAGCCGACCAACACGAAGTTCAGGCCTCCGTTGAGGTTATTACCAGAATTGTTCGTACTGTCACCAATTACTGCCATCAGGACGTCAAGAGCGCCGCCGCTGACGATACTTCGACCGGAGTTCGTGTTTCCACTGCCCATGAGGACGAGTCCGGCCGCAACGTTTCGATCGCCGCTGATGAGACTGACGGCCGAAAGCTGGTTATTGCCGCCAATAAAGACACGTTGGAATACGGCATTCCCGTTTCCCGTGACACTTTGGCCTCCGGAACTGGTGTTGCCGTCACCAAGGTAGGCCCGGTTGACAACGAGGTTTCGATCACCGGTGATGAACTGCCCCGCCGAACTCGTATTGCCGTCTCCGGCTATAGCTCGATTCGTGACCACGTTGCCGTGGCCGGTGACGGTATTTCGCCCAGACTGAAAGTTGGCGCCGCCGGCCCAGACCCAGCCACTGACAGCGTTGCGGTCACCGGTGACAGTGTTCTGCCCGACGTTGGTGTTCTGGTCATCAACACGGATCAGCGTGGTGGCGATGTTGCGGTCGCCGGTGATTAGGCTGATTCCGGCAGAGCTATTGCGGTCCCCAACTAAGGCCCCGCTCACGACAAGATTGCGATTGCCGATCGTTCGGGTGCCGCCAGAGGTGGTGTTGGAGTCGCCCAGCCATGGACGGTTGAATACGAGGTTGCGAGAACCATCGATGACGTTTCCACCGGAACTGGTGTTGGCATCACCAATGCGGGGTCGATTGTCGACGACGTTGCGGGTACTGGTGGCACTGGTGCTGTTTCGCCCGACCTGGCTGTTGCCGTCACCAAGCCAGACATGATTTGCCGCGAAGTTACGGCTTCCGTCAAGATTGTTCTGGCCAGCGGATGAATTGCCGTTTCCCGCGCGAGTCCAGTTGGTGCCGATGTTTCGCGTCCCAACAATGTTGTTGGTGGCTACGTCGCTGTTGTCGTCGCCGATCGCGAACAGGTTGATTCCCGTTCCGGTGTTGATGCCGGAATTGGTGTTGTTGGCACCCTGGATGCCGGCATTGATCCCGAAGCTTGCCTGCCTGGCCGAGGCCTTGGCCCCTGCGACCCGATCCGCTGATTTCGTCGATGTTCCATTCGATTGCGGTGCGCTCGCCGCGCTTTGCCCGTTGGAGTCAGCTCCGCCAACGTCTGCGTTTGCGACTGGCGAGGCAGCGCCGAAGAGCATCCCTGCTGCGGTTGCGCCGACCGCCGCGCCGGCCAAAACAGCATGCCGAATCAAGCCTGACCGGTTCATGGGCATACAGCGTCGCAGGCTTGGGGCAAATGGCATTCGGAAAGCTCCTGTTGAACGGAAAATCGAGTCGGGAACGTTGGCATGCTATCGGGTGAGGGTTCGGCCAACGAACCCCTGGTCATGACGGCAACTCTCGCCGATCTGAATGAGCGCCCGAGCTGAGCAACTTAAGTGCCCACCCGCCCAATGGGACAGATAGCGGTCGTCAGTCGGGCTCCAGTGCCAGCACCACCCCGACCGCACCCGGGCCCAAGTGCACCCCGAGCACCGGACCCAGATCGGTGACGATCACCGGGCCGCACCCCGGCAGCGCACCGGCCAACGTTGCCGCGACCTCGGCGGCGCCGGCGGGATTATCGACGTGGTGCACCGCCAGCTCGGCCCGACGCTCCCCCACCACGGCGAGCACCTGTTCGACCATCGCCACGGTCGCCTTGGAGGTGGTACGTACCCGCTGAGCCAGCACCAACGTGCCGTCATCGATGCGCAGCAGTGGCTTGAGCGCCAGTGCGGTGCCCAACCAGGACGCGGCAGCGGTGATCCGGCCGCTGCGGCGCAGGTTCTCCAGGCGTTGCACCACCAGGAAGGCATGCACCCGCGACACCGTCGATTCCGCTTCCGCGGCGACGGTATCGAGATCAGCACCCCCCGATGCCGCACGCGCGGCGGCCAATGCGACGAAACCGGTACCCATGCCCGCCGACTTCGAGTCGACCACCCGCACCGCACCGCCGAACTCACGTGCCGCGTGCTGGCCGGCCCCGAGGGTGCTCGACAGCGCCGTGGAGATGTGAACTGCCACGACACCGTCACCACGAGAGTCCGCGAGAGCCTGTTGATACACCGCCGTCAGTTCGGTCGGACTGGCTCCGGCGGTGGTGACGTTTCGCTGGTAGAGGTCAGGCGGCGCCTCGTCGATACCGTCGCGCAGGTCGTCGCCGTCGACCAGGACATGCAGTGGCACTACCCGGATCTCCCCTTCGGCGATCGCATCGGCGGGCAGTCGGGCCGAGGAGTCGGTCACCACGATCACCGGCACCGCTCACGCCCGATCTTCTTCAGGCGTTACACCCGTTTCGGCGAGCGCTCTGAGCATCAACTCGGCGACTGCGGAGTGTGCCTCGAAGTTCCAGTGGATCCCGTCCGGATTACCCCGGCCACCGAGGATGTGCGGTTCGACGGCTTTTTTGAGGTCCACTAGCGGGATACCGTGCTTCGCTGCCCACGGCGTGATCGCCTCGACAGTTCCCGGGCGGCCGCGATGCGAGTGGCCGTAGGTCGGCGCGATATGGACCGACGGCAAACACGCCACAATCGGGATACCGGGACGGTTGAAGTCGATTGCGCCACGGGTCATCTCGAGGTACTCGACGCTCAGACGCGGAGGAAGTGCCGATCGCGCCACCGGAGAAAGTCGCGGTTGTAGCCAGCCGTAGGAGTCGCGCACCCAACGGCGTAACCACGGTGGACGCACGTAGCGGATTGACTCCCGGATCGCGGTCGGCAAGGGCGATGGCAGCGAGTCCATGCCACTGGTCGCGAAGATCACCGCGCCCGCACGCGGCACGGCTGCCCAGGACCTCGGGTCCTGGGTGGCCGCCCACCACACATCACGACAGGTCCAACCGATCCGGCCGATGAGTTCAAGATCCCAACCCAGCTGGGAGGCAACGATAGTGGGCCAGATGCGCGGGTCGTCGGCGGGCAGGCCGCCCTGCGGTCCGTAATAGGACAGCGAGTCCGCAAACACCAGCAGAGCGCGGCGACTCGGGATTGGAACAGGCTCAGAGGACATCGTTGGCGACCTGAGCGGATGCGTTCCAGACGTCGAGACGCCAGCGCAGGTCGGCAAACCCCGCGTTCGCGCCGCCGTGACCGGATAACTGCGCCCAACTGGCATTGCCCATCCCGCCCAGCACCGGCCAGTTGGCCACCGGCAGGTCGAGAAGCGCGGCGCACAGTGCGGCGATCAATCCGCCGTGCGCCACTAGTACCACCGGCCGGTCGGCGTCGTCGCTCCCCCAGTCCGGTTCCCCGGCAACCAATTCGGCAACCAATGGCACGCTGCGATCGGCGACGTCGACGCGACTCTCCCCGCCGTGCGGCGCCCAGGTCGCGTCATCGCGCCATGCCGTCCGCGCACCGGGTGCGCCCGCATCGACCTGCTCATGAGTAAGTCCCTGCCAGTCCCCCAGGTGGGTCTCCCGCAACCGGGCGTCGGTGCGGACCCGCAGTTCGCAGCACCGCGCCAACGTCGCGGCGGTGTCGTAAGCCCGACGCAGATCGGAGGAGACAACGAGCAACGGCTGCCGGGTCGCGAGCACCTCCGCGGCGGCCAGGGCCTGGGCCCGGCCGAGGTCGGTCAGATCAGTGTCGATCTGACCCTGCATCCTGCTGTCGGCGTTGAACTCGGTCTGGCCGTGGCGCAACATCACCAACCGCCGCACCCTCACGGCGACTCGCCGGCGGGAGTCTGTGCGTCGAGGTCCACGTCGAGGACCGGGCAGTCTCGCCACAACCGGTCCAGGGCATAGAAATTGCGCTCGTCGGTGTGCTGGACGTGCACGACGATGTCGAAGAAGTCCAGCAGCACCCAGCGGCCCTCCCGGGTTCCCTCCCGGCGGGCCGGTCTGTGCCCGGCCAGACGCATCTTCTCCTCGACCTCATCGACGATCGCGTTGGCCTGCCGTTCGTTGGACGCCGAGGCGATGACGAAGCAATCGGTGATCACCAGTTGACCTGACACGTCGATCACGACGATGTCCTCTGCGAGCTTGGCGGCGGCGGCTCGCGCCGCCACGGTCGCCATCGCAACCGCTTCCGGGGAGGCCGTCACAGTTCCCGCCGATACAGGTTGCGCTTGGTGACGTACTGCACGACGCCGTCGGGCACCAGGTACCAGATCGGCCGCGAGTCGGCCGCACGCGCACGGCACTCACTGGATGAAATGGCCAACGCCGGTATCTCGACGAGGCTGAGCGCGTCATCGGGAAGCCGTTCCACGACGTCAGTGATGTGGGAGTCGGTGAGCTCGTAGCCGGGTCGGCTCACCCCGACGAACCTGGCCAGCCCGAACAGCTCCTCCCAGCCCTGCCAGGTCAGGATCGAAGCCAGCGCATCCGCGCCGGTGATGAAGTACAGGTCGCAATTCGGGTGCGACGCGGCAAGATCGCGCAGGGTGTCGGTCGTGTACGTCGGCCCGCCCCGGTCGATGTCGGCCCGACTGACCGAGAACCGCGGGTTGGATGCGGTGGCGATGACGGTCATCAGGTAGCGGTCCTCGGCCGCGGTGACATGACGCGTCTTCTGCCAGGGTTGGCCGGTCGGAACGAACACCACCTCATCGAGATCGAAGAGGTCAGCGACCTCACTGGCCGCGACCAGGTGACCGTTGTGGATGGGATCGAAGGTCCCACCCATCACGCCGAGTCTGCGCCGAGACGTCACGATGGGAGAGCCTACTTCTGATGTCGGCAGCAACTTCTCACACCGGCAGCAACTGGTCGATAACCGCGGCCAACTGCTTCGCCGACCGGCATTCGTGCATGGTGATGACGTCGGCATAACGCGGGACCGCCGAATCACCGCTGCCCCACAGGTGCCTGGGTTCGGGGTTGAGCCAGTGCGCGTGACGACTGGCAGTCACCATGTGCGCCAGAACGTCGACGGCGGGATTGCGATAGTTGGTGCGGCCATCACCCAGAACCAGCAGCGAACTCCGCGGCGAGAGCACATTGTGGAAGTTCTCGGTGAACGAGACGAAAGCGTTGCCGTAATCGGAATGCCCGTCGCGGGTGTAGACGCCGGCCTCACGGGTGATGCGCTGAACCGCCACCGCCAGATCGGCATCCGGACCGAACAGGTGCGTCACCTCGTCGGTGGTGTCGATGAACGCGAAGACGCGAACGCGCGAGAACTGCTGGCGCAACGCGTGCACGAGCAGCAGGGTGAAGTGACTGAACCCGGCCACCGAACCGGACACATCGCAGAGCACCACCAGTTCCGGCCGCGCCGGCCGCGGCTTGCGCAGCACCAGGTCGATCGGCACGCCGCCGGTCGACATCGACTTCCGCAGCGTCTTGCGCAAATCGATCGCACCGGCCCGGGACCGACGCCGCCGAGCCGCGAGTCGAGTGGCCAGGGTGCGAGCCAACGGGGCCACCACCCGGCGCATCTGACGCATTTGATCACCCGAAGCACGGAGGAACTCGACGTTCTCGGCCAATTGCGGGATCCCGTAGGTCTGGACGTGTTCGCGGCCTAGTTGCTCGGCGGTACGCCGCTTGGTCTCACCCTCAACCATCCTTCGCAGTTGCGCGATCTGGCGCGCTGCAACGGCTTTGGCGATCTGCTCCTGCGTGGGAGATGGGTCGTCGCCGTAGGGTGCCAACAACCCGGCCAGCAGACGACCCTCGAGTTGATCGAGTCCCATCGCCTTCAGCGCCTGATACGACGAGTAGGACGGGCCCCGACTGGAGGCGTACCGTCCGTGCGCCTCGACGATCGCCGCGATCATGGCCACCAGTCGCTCGTCGAGGTCTGAGATATCAGGATTGTCGGCGAGCAGATCCAGCAGCATCGACCGCATCGCCTCAAGGTCCTCCGGCGACAATGCCTCCGGTCCCGGCGCACCCTCAGAGTCCTCGTCGGTCAGAACCGTGCGATCGCCGAGGGCGGCCGGCCACCACAGGTCGAACAGGGCGTCGTAGGTAACCCGGTGATCGGACCGGCGTAGCACCGCACAGGCCAGGCCTTCCCGCAACACCTCACGGTCACCCAGGCCGAGCACCGTCATCACCCGGCCAGCGTCAACAGTTTCCGAGGGTCCCACCGAGATGCCGTGGGAACGCAGGGCTTCGACGAATCCGACAAGGTGGCCGGGCAGGCCGTGCGGAGCCAGCGGTTGGGCGGGCCGGGTTCGGCGGTTGGCCATCGTCGATGCCGTCAGTTCAACCGGAGTTCACCGGCGGCACGCACCTGATCGGACTGGTGCTTGAGCACCACGCCCAGCGTCGAGGCGATCGTGGCGTCGTCGATGGTGTCCGTACCCAGCGCCAGAATGGTGCGCCCCCAGTCGATGGTCTCGGCTACCGACGGAACCTTCTTGAGTTGCATTCCGCGGAGCACGCCGATGATGCGGACCAGTTCGGTGGCGAGACGCTCGGGAAGTTCCGGCACCCGGGAGAGCAGAATCCGCCGCTCGAGTTCGGCATCCGGGAAGTCGATGTGCAGGAAGAGGCAACGGCGTTTGAGCGCCTCCGAGAGCTCCCGGGTGGCATTGGAGGTGAGGACCACGAAGGGAGTGCGGGTGGCGGTGATGGTGCCCAGTTCCGGGATCGTGACCGCGAAGTCACTGAGCACCTCCAGCAGCAGGCCCTCGATCTCGATGTCCGCCTTGTCGGTCTCGTCGATCAGCAGAACGGTGGGTTCGGCGCGCCGGATCGCGGTGAGCAGAGGGCGCGACAGCAGGAATTCCTCACTGAACACGTCGGATTTGGTGGACTCCCAATCACCGGCTCCGGATTGGATGCGCAGGATCTGTTTGGCATGGTTCCACTCATAGAGCGCACGCGCCTCGTCCACACCCTCGTAGCACTGCAGCCGCACCAGATCTGAGCTGGTGCACTGCGCTACGGCGCGGGCCAGCTCGGTCTTACCGACACCGGCGGGGCCCTCGACGAGAAGTGGTTTTCCGAGCCGGTCGGCCAGGAAAACCGCTGTTGCGGTGGCGGTATCGGGCAGATACCCGGTCTCGGCAAGTCTGCGCGCGACATCATCGATGTCGGCGAACAGCGGTGCCGTACGTGCCTGCGATTCAGTCACTGTTCTCCATGCGGTCAGGTCTCCATGCGGTCAGGCGGGTCGGGTGTGGCCATCGCCGATGACGATCCACTTGGTCGAGGTCAGTTCGGGCAGACCCATCGGTCCGCGGGCGTGCAATTTCTGGGTGGAGATCCCGATCTCGGCACCGAAACCGAACTGCTCGCCGTCGGTGAACGCAGTGGAGGCGTTCACCATCACCGCCGCTGCATCCACCCGTTCGGTGAAGCGGTGCGCGGCCGCCAGATCGCCGGTGACGATCGCCTCGGTATGGCCGGTGCCGTAGGTGTTGATGTGCTCGATGGCATCGTCCAGACCATCGACGAATGCCAGCGCGATGTCCATCGAGAGAAACTCGGCGCGCAGTTGTTCCTCGGTGGGATTGTGGTGCACGGTGACCCCGGCCCGCTGCAGGGCACCGACGAGCCTCGGTCCGGCGGTGTCGGCGATGCTGGCGTCGATCAGCAACGTCTCAGCGGCATTGCAGACACTCGTGCGACGGGTTTTGGCGTTCAACACGATTCGCTCGGCGACGTCGAGGTCGGCGTCGGCGTGAATGTAGACGTGGCAGTTACCGACACCGGTCTCAATGGTCGGCACGGTCGCGTCACGGACGACGGCGTCGATCAGTCCCGCTCCCCCACGCGGGATCACCACATCGACAAGCCCGCGGGCCTGAATGAGCGCGGTAACGCTGGATCGGTCGGCACACGG
>SYAA01000015.1 GCA_005789055.1 Actinomycetota bacterium | reverse complement strand
GGGTGAACCCGGAGGATAGGAAGGCATCGACGGTGGCGACCATGTTCCACAGTGCCACCCGGTCCACGGACGCGACCATGTCGGCACCGATACCCCAGACCGTCGGGTCGAACCCGGTCGGGATCTGGCCGCCCACGGTGCGGGACAGTTTCGCCTTGCGCGGCACCCGGATCTCGGTACCCGCCTTGCGAATGACCTCCCAGTCACCGGAGTTTCCGATCGGGCGGACCACGGTGTGCTCCGGGTCGGCGTGGGCGAATGCCCGTGCTTCGGCCTCCGTGGACACCACGAATGGAAAGTCGCGATCGAGGAACACGCTGACGAGTAATTCCGTCGAGTGATCGGCGTTCAGTGCCCCATCGGCGGCGAATTCGCGGATGCCGCAACGCGCTACGACAGCGTCGTGATAGCGCTCGACGATCTCGGACTCGTCCACCATCGCGCCCGTCGCGGTGTCGTACCACCCGGGCTTCGGATCGTCCTCCCATGTGAGAAGACCTGTGGTCCAGGCTAACTCGAGCACGCCGGCCGCCGAGAGCTCGTTGTCGACCTCCATCTCGTACCGGGTGCGCGACGAGCCGTAGGGACCCAGTTCGGCTCCGCCCACGATCACCACCAACTCCGCGGGGTCGACGTCGAGGTCGGCCCAGACCGGCGGTGGGGCCGCCCGGTATCCCCTCGGCGGGGAGGGCAACGCCGCGATCGTGCCGGCCGCCGGTCCATCGTCGGCAGCCCCGCCTCCGGTGGCGGCCATCTCCTCGCGTGCCCGTGCGGCGAGTTCGGCCATGTCGAGTTCGATGTCACCGAGACCGCCGGTGAGGTCCGCCTTCAGTGGTGCCGCGGAGGCGGCAACCCTGGCGTCAGGTGTGCACAAATCCAGCAGCATCGCCGCCATCTCGGCGGTGGTGTAGGTCTGCACACCGGCAGCCTCCACCGCATCGACGATCGCATCGTTGTGACCCATCAGTCCGGTGCCCTTGGTCCAGCCGATCAGGGCGTGCGCAAGGGTGACCCGCGCCGCCCAGGAGGACTCCGCGCCCCACCGCGTCACCACCGCGTCGAGCGCAGACTTGGATTCGCCGTACGCGCCGTCGCCACCGAACATGCCCCGGTTGGGCGAGCCTGGCAGTACCACGTGCAACCGCGAAGCGATGTCGCGCTCAGAACCGATCGCCGACAGCCCCCCGACGAGTCGTTCGACGGCCCACAGCAGAACCTTCATCTCCATCTCCGAGCGCGACCCGGCCTCGGAGAGATCACCGGCGACCCGCGGCGCAGCGAACGGAAACAGCATGGTCGGAGTCTGGGCATCCTTGATGTGGATGGCCTGTGGCCCGAGATTCTCAGTCTGGTCGTTGCCCACCCACGACACCAGCGCATCGATGTCGGCGTAGGACGCCATGTTCGCCGGCACCACCCACAGCGCGGCACCAAAGCGTGCACTGTCGCGGTAGAGCGACTTGTAGAACGCCAGGCGGTCGTCGTTGAGCGACGAGGTGGAGGCGATGACAGTGGCGCCGCCGCGAAGCAATTCGGCGACCACCGATGCGGCGATGGATCCCTTGGAAGCGCCGGTGACGACCGCAACCTCATCGGCGTACAGCCCGGCGCTGGGGTTCTCCGCACCGGCCGCTATCCGGGCATACAGGGCAGCGTGAACAAGTCGGCCCTGAGCCAACGCGCGTCCGCGCCACCAATCCGCCTGAGTGGCCACCACATGCCCGGTGCCCTCGAAAGTCTCCGACAGCGTCGCCCAATCCGCGTCGATGTCGTTCTCGTCCGCCAGCCATAGCTTGACCAGGTCCTCCCTGGCGCTGGCCCACCGATCATCAAGCAGGACAGCTTTTTTGGCGTCGAATGCCGGTGCGACCAATCGTGGCCACTCGGCGCCGAGTTCACTGGTGACTAGGTCGATCAGTTCAGCGTCAGTCGCCAGCGGAAGGGCGCTGACCGGGTTGTCGAGCCCGAGTTGGCCCAACACCAGTCGGGCAGCCGAAGCCAGCACGCCGGCGGGACCGGTCACGGTCGCGGCGAACTCATCCAGTGCGGCCGAGTCGACCACCCCGCCGCCGCCGGCGCCGCCGGCCGACGGCAGTGCCACCGCAACACCGTGCCGGGCAGCGACTTTGGCCACTGCCTCATCGATAGCTCTGTCCACAGCGGCGGCGTCCGGAAGGGCGCCGTCGTGCAACCCACCGAGTGATCCACCCCGAACGCTGGTGCCCTCTCGAGTGCCAAGAACGAGTTCGACCGTGACGTGCTTGGCCCAGCCCTCGCCGAGTTCCCATGTCTTGGTGACTCTCTCGGCAATTGCGCCCGGTCGCTTGCCGGACGGCCCGAGGACGCTGCGCAGTGAATCGTTGACGGCGTCGGACAACACCGGGCCGAACGGCCGGTAGGTACGGGCCAGTTTATTCACCTGGCCGCGAAGTGCGGTGAGGTCGGCGTCGGCGGCACCGTCGATTGCGCCGAGGTCCAGTTCCGAACCCAGGTCGACGAGCAGTTGGTTGCGTCGCGAGGATGCTCCGTCGGTGATCGACTCGATCGAGTCCAGCGGCTCAATCTGATCGAGGCGCATTTTGGCCGACAGCGCGATCAACGCACAGGTCGCGTCGGCGGCGCCGAATCCGATGTCGTCGGGCCGAGCGGCGCCGGGGGCCGCCGTCGGAGCGGGGACGGCGGCTGGGGCGACGGCGGCTGGGGCGATGGCGGACGGGGACACAGCATCGGCGGCTGTCTGCGAGGCCGTCGGCGCAGACTCTTGAGCCGCCTCGGATTCAAGCTCCGGCTCGGGATCGGAGTCATTGGCGAACAGCACCGCGGCGTCGCGTTCGACGTTGAGTACCTGCACGGTGCTGTAGGCGTATTCCGGGAGTTTGAGGGTGTTGTTGGCCAGTCCGGCCACCGTAGGGGCGGACTTCACGCCGATCTCGACAAAACGCTCGACGCCCAATCCGCCGGCAGCCTCTTCGGTGAACAACAGGTCCTGGGTTTCGATCCAGCGCACCGGGCTGGCGAACTGCCAGGCCAGCAGTTCGATGATGACCCGGCGGCCGACCTCATCCGGGCGCTGGGTGATCCAGGTGTCGTAGTCGGCGAGGATCTCGTCGAGTGATTCGGCGGGCACCAGTTCGCGGATCTCGGCGATGAAGTCGCGATCCAGGCTAAACAGCCGGGGAACCAGGTTGGGGATGTAACGCCCGATGAGCGCCGACGCATCGGCGTCACAGGGCATGATCCGCTCCAGTGAGCGACGGAACTCGTCGACGCCGATGCGCAGCACATCGGAGTGGAACGGCACATCAATACCGGGAACCAGAATGTAGGCACGCTTGCCCCCGGTGATCTCCCGCCGCCGTTCGACTTCTTCCTCCAATGCCTCCAGTCCGCGAACGGTGCCGGCGATCGCGTACTGCGCGCCGCGCAGGTTGAAGTTGACGATCTGAAGGAACTCCCCGGTGCGCTCGGCAATCTCGGCGACGAACGTCTTCACGTCGGCGTCGTGGATGTCGATCTGCGACGGCCGAATGGCCGCCAACCGGTAATTGGAGCGCCCCTGCTCATCGCGCGGCACGATGTCGTGCATCTTGCTGCCTCGATGGAATACCACCTCGATCAATGCCTCGAGTTCGAAGACCCCGGTGACGCAGGCGACTGCGGTGTACTCGCCCACCGAGTGCCCGCAGGCGATCGCGCCCTCGACAAAGGCGCCTTGCTCGCGCATCTCCGCCACCTGGGCGGCAGCCACAGTCGCCATGGCGACCTGGGTGAACTGCGTCAGATACAGCACGCCCTCGGGATGCTGATAGTGCACCCCGGCGGCGATCAGACTCGTCGGGTTGTCGCGCACCACGTGCAGCACCGAAAAGCCGAGGGTCTCCCGGGTGAACTTGTCGGCGCGATCCCACACCTTGCGCGCCGCCTTCGAGCGGGCACGGACCTCCATACCCATGCCCTTGTGCTGAATACCTTGACCCGGGAAGGCATAGGCGGTTTTCGGGGCGGCCAACCGGGCGGTCGCCGCCATCACCAACTCGCCTCCGACCTTGGCCGTTACCTCTAAAACCTCTGCGCCCAAGTCGATTCCGACACGGTCCACCCGAAGATCGATCTCATCGCCGGGTTTGACCATGCCAAGGAACCGGGCGGTCCACCCGATCAGTCTGCCGGGTGGGACCGGGTTGCCGTCGGTGGCGGCAACCGCGTGCTGGGCGGCTGCCGAGAGCCACATGCCGTGCACGATCGGGCTGTCGAGACCGGCCAGCAGCGCGGCGGTCCGGTCGGTATGGATGGGATTGTGGTCACCGGAAACCTGTGCGAATGGCCGCATGTCGACAGGTGCGGTAATCGTGACGTCGCGGCGACGCCGGCGCGGGGTGTCGGTGGCATTCTCCGACACCGCTCCCCCGGCACGCACCGGATCAGTCAGCTCGAGCGGTCCGGTGCGGCCACGGATGGCGAAGCGCTCCTCCAGAACGGCGAGAACCACACCGGCGCTGTCGTGGACGTTCACGGTGACCGGTACCACTCGGCCGACCTCGGTATCGACAGCCACCGAAGCCGTTGCGGTAACCCTCAGTTGGGTTCGTTGCCGCGGCAGGGGTTTGAGCAGACGAGCGGCGTGATCGAGGTGCACCAGGCTCAGCAGGCCCTCGATGACGGGAAAACCGTCTTCGGTGGTCGCACCGCCGATCGCGGCGAACACCGCGGGCCAGCAGCGGCCGACCAGGGCATCGGGAATCGTCGACAGGGTCGGGGCCAACGGAGCACCGAAGGTCGCGGTCACACCGGTGTGATCGGCAACCCGTTCGGGATCCCAGTCGACCGTGACGGTGGTGGAACCGCCGTTGAGATCGGGCAGGGCGTCCGGCCCGTCGGCGGCGGCGGCGATGGCCAGAACGGCCCGCATCGCCGCGGCTGCATCGGCGGTGAGCACCACGGGTGCCCCGCCGTCGACCACGGTGGCCGGCAGTGTGAAGGTGATGTCGATCCAGGTTCCTGACAGCGGAATGCTCAAAACCACCCGGTCCGGCGCGACCGCCTCGAGTCGCGCACCGGTGGAATGACATGTCGCGGAACGACTGTCGTGCACCTGCCACTGCGACGGCGGCGCCAGCCGATGCACCGGATTGATCGCCGTACGGCCGGCCCACAGCACGTCGGGAGAGTCCAGGACGATGCCGAGTGGACCGGTGGCGTCGGAACGCACCTGGAGCCTCGAGGCGACCGGCTTGGGATGATCGCCGCCCGCGAGCATCTCGTCGACGGCGGCCTTCTCGAATCGGTCCAGCAACTCGCCGACCGGTTCGTCGATCCGGGTGATACCCGCGATAGCGGCAATGCCCGGGATGATGCAGACCTGATCGGCGGTGTAGTGCTCGTCGTGGGCCTGCCACAGCGAGTCGCTGCGCCACCAGCGGCGGACGTCTTTGTCGATCACCGGCACGAAGTTCACCGGTTTGCCCGGGGTCTTGCATTCCTGGACAAAGAACGGAACGTCGGCCGGATGCAGCAGCACGGTGGCGGCATCGGAGTAGCGCTCCACCAGGGCCGCGATCGCCAGGTCAGGCTGGTCGGTCGACTCGGGGGCGTCGAAGAGCGTGTCGATAGGACCGCTGTCCAACGGATGCAGTCGGGCCTCGGTGCGCTGCAGCATTGCCGTGAAGCGGTC
>SYAA01000130.1 GCA_005789055.1 Actinomycetota bacterium | reverse complement strand
TCTATGCCGAGATGTATGACGATCCGTCGCATCTTGCTGCCCTGCCGGAGGAGGAAGCGCTGATCGCGCGTTCGGTTGCCAAGCGGCGCAACGAATTCATCACCGTGCGGCATTGCGCCCGGGTGGCCATGGCGCAACTCGGCGTGCCGCCCTCGCCGATCCTCAAAGGAGAGAAGGGCGAACCGCACTGGCCCGATGGTGTAGTGGGCAGCCTCACGCACTGTGAGGGCTACCGCGGGGCGGTGGTCGGCCGAAGTGTCGCGGTGCGATCGGTCGGCATCGACGCCGAACCGCATGGCGTGCTACCCAAGGGGGTGCTTGACGCAATCAGCCTGCCGGTCGAGCGCACGGAGATATCCGCGCTGCCCGCAGAGCTGCGTTGGGACCGAATTCTGTTCTGCGCCAAGGAAGCCACCTATAAGGCATGGTTCCCGTTGACGCAGCGCTGGCTGGGCTTCGAGGACGCCCACATCACGTTCACAGTCGGATCTGACGGCACGACAGGGGACTTCGTGTCCCGCATCTTGATCGACCCCGCCGCACTTTCCGGTCCGCCGCTGTGCGAACTGGCCGGCCGGTGGTCGGTGGCCGGGGGACTGGCGCTCACGGCGATCGTGCTGTGACTGGCGCTCACGGCGATCGTGCTACGACTGGCGCTCATCTGAATCCCGGCATTGTCGTCGTCGACAAGCCCGCCGGAATGACGAGCCACGACGTCGTCGGACGTTGCCGACGCATCTTCGGCACCCGCAAGGTCGGCCACGCCGGCACTCTCGACCCGATGGCCACCGGCGTGCTGGTGATCGGCATCGAACGGGCAACTAAGATCCTCGGTCTGCTCAGTGGCACGTCGAAGTCCTACGTGGCCACCATCCGGCTCGGCCGAAGCACCACCACTGATGATGCCGAAGGTGACGTGGTCTCCGATGTTCCGGCGACCGATGTGACCGATAGTGCGATCAGCGACGGTATCGCGGCACTGCGCGGCGAGATCGCCCAGCGGCCGTCGGCGGTCAGTGCGATCAAGGTCGGCGGCAAGCGGGCCTACCAACGTGTCCGCGAGGGCGAGGAAGTCGAACTGGCCCCTCGCACGGTGCGCATCGACCGCTTCGAGGTGTTGGCGATCCGTCGGGAGGGCGCGTTTGTCGACATCGACGTCGACGTGGATTGTTCGTCGGGAACCTACATCCGGGCACTGGCCCGCGATCTGGGCGAGACGCTGGGCGTAGGCGGGCACCTGACCGCGCTCCGTCGCACCCGGGTTGGCAGATACGGGCTCGATCACGCCCGCACGCTCGAGGAACTCGCCGAGCAGCCCAGCCTGAGCTACACCCTCGACCAGGCTTGCCTGCTGGGGTTCCCGCGCCGCGACATCACCGCTGAGCAGGCCCTCGACGCCGGCCACGGTCGTCCGCTGCCGGCGGCGGGAATTGAGGGGGTCTACGCCGCGACCGACCCGGCCGGGCGGGTACTTGCCCTGCTGGAGGATCGTGGCCCCAAGACCGCGTCGGTCGTGGTGATCCGCCCGGCGACGCTGTAGGCAATCGCCTGGCGGATCAGCCAATCGTCACCGGATCGTTGCGATCCCTCGGTGGCGCTGCGCCGTAGGCTTATCGGCGTGGAACGCTGGCGCGGAAAGGGCGGGATCCCCTCGGATTGGGGTCGCTGCGTGCTGACCATCGGGGTGTTCGACGGCGTGCACCGTGGCCATGCCGAGATCATCGCCCGGGCTGTCAAGGCGGGCCGGGCCCGCGGGGTGCCGACGGTGCTGATGACCTTCGATCCGCACCCGATGGAGGTCGTGTTCCCGGGCAGTCACCCCGCGCAACTGACCACCCTGGCGCGGCGCGCCGAACTGGTTGAGGAACTCGGTGTGGACGTTTTCCTGGTCATCCCGTTCACGCCCGACTTCATGAAGCTCACCCCGGATCGCTACATCCATGAACTGCTCGTCGAGCGCCTGCACGTGGTGGAAGTGGTGGTGGGGGAGAACTTCACCTTCGGCAAGAAGGCCGCTGGCACCGTCGACACCCTCCGCAAGGCCGGCGATCGCCTGGGATTCGCGGTGGATGGGGTGTCCCTGGTCGCCGAGCACCACCTGAGCGAGACCGTCACCTTCTCGTCCACCTACGTCCGGGCCTGCGTCGACGCCGGCGATGTGGTGGCTGCCACCGAGGCTCTCGGCCGCCCACACCGGGTTGAAGGCGTGGTGGTGCGCGGCGACGGACGCGGCAAGGGCATGGGCTACCCGACCGCCAACGTCGCCCCTCCGATGCATTCGGCGATTCCGGCCGACGGGGTTTATGCCGCCTGGTTCACGGTGCTTGGCAGACAGGCCGGACCCGGCCCCGGGACCGGGTCGATCGTGCCCGGTGAGCGTTCGATGGCCGCGGTGTCCGTGGGCACCAACCCGACATTCTCCGGACGCACTCGCACGGTGGAGGCCTTCGTCCTGGATACGTCCGCGGACCTGTACGGCCAGCATGTCGCCGTCGACTTCGTCGCGCGAATCCGCGGACAGAAGAAATTCGGCTCTGTCGATGACCTCATCGCGGCCATGGGTCGCGATACCGAGAAGGCTCGCGGCATTTTGGCGGCTCAGTCCTGACCCGGTAGTATTCGGGACCACGTGCGCTGCAGTCCGCGGTGGCCACGGCACGATCACCATTCGCGGTACTGAAACAGACGGGGTATTTCGCGTGGCGCTTACTACCGAGCAGAAAAAAGAGATCCTGGGCTCCTACGGCCTGCACGAAACCGATACCGGATCACCGGAAGCGCAGGTCGCGATGCTGACCAAGCGCATCTCCGATCTCACCGAGCACCTCAAGACCCACAAGCACGATCACCACTCCCGTCGGGGGCTGCTGCTTCTCGTCGGCCGCCGTCGTCGGCTGCTCAAGTACGTGGCGAAGGTGGACATCGAGCGGTACCGATCGCTCATCGAGCGCCTCGGCCTGCGTCGCTGACCATGGACCGCCGCCGGACACCGGCGGTGTAGGATCAGAACCGTTATGGGCCGTTCACCGGCTCGAACACCCGGTGCGGTGCGCGCACATCAGCGCGCGGCGTTCCTGCGTCTCCCTAGCGAGACTCCCTGATCGGGCGGTCTTCGGTAGTGGCTGCCGGGCTGTTTTCACACCCCGGCCGCTTCGATCGACGGCCGTAGCCGTACCCGGGGGCCTTCGATCTCGGGTCACCCGAGGTCACTGTGGCGACGCGAAACATCTGAAGAGTGAATCCCCAGAAAGGCTGTACGGACCTCTATGTCTGTAGCAGAAATCGACGAAGGCGTGTTCGAAGCAACCGCCACCATCGACAACGGGAGCTTCGGCACCCGCACCATCCGATTCGAGACCGGCCGGCTGGCCCAACAGGCCGCCGGCGCCGTCGTCGCCTACTTAGACGACGAAACCATGCTGCTGTCGGCGACCACCGCCGGCAAGTCACCCAAAGAGCACTTCGACTTCTTCCCGCTGACCATCGATGTTGAGGAGCGGATGTATGCCGCGGGTCGGATCCCCGGCTCGTTCTTCCGCCGCTAGGGCCGGCCGTCCACCGACGCCATCCTCACCTGCCGTCTGATCGACCGGCCGCTGCGCCCGTCGTTCGTCTCCGGCCTGCGCAACGAGATCCAGGTCGTCGTGACGATCCTGAGCCTCGATCCCAATGATCTCTACGACGTGCTGGCCATCAACGCCGCATCGGCCTCCACGCAGATCGCGGGCCTGCCGTTCTCCGGTCCGGTCGGTGGCGTGCGGGTTGCGCTGATCACGAGCCGGAATTCCGGCTCCGCCGGCGGGGGTCAGTGGGTGGCGTTCCCGACCGTCGACCAACTCAAGGACGCGGTGTGCGACATGGTCGTCGCCGGCCGAGTCGTTCACGACGGTGACGTCGCGATCATGATGGTCGAGGCCGAGGCCACCGATCGCGTCATCGAACTCATCGCCGGCGGCGCCACCGCGCCCACCGAGAGCATCGTCGCCGAGGGGCTGGAAGCGGCTAAGCCGTTCATCGCGGCCCTGTGCGCAGCGCAACGCGATCTGGCCAGCCGGGCCGCCAAGGAGACCGCCGACTATCCGGTGTTCCCGGACTACGCCGACGACGCCTATGCGGCCGTGGTCGACGTGGCTGGCGACTCGCTGTCGCAGGCGCTCACCATCGCCGGTAAGCAGGAGCGTGACGAGCGCACTGAGCAGATCAAGGGTGATGTGCTCAACCGTCTGGGCGAGAACTTCGCCGGGCGTGAGAAGGAGATCGGCGCGGCGTTCCGGTCGCTGACCAAAAAGCTCGTGCGCCAACGGATCCTGACCGACCACTTCCGCATCGACGGCCGTGGTATCACCGATATCCGCGCGCTGAGCGCTGAGGTGGCGATCATTCCGCGGGCGCACGGCAGTGCGCTGTTCGAGCGCGGCGAGACTCAGATCATGGGCGTCACCACACTGGACATGGTCAAGATGGCCCAGCAGATCGACTCGCTGGGGCCGGAGAAGTCCAAGCGCTACATGCATCACTACAACTTCCCGCCGTACTCGACCGGTGAGACGGGTCGGGTGGGTTCGCCCAAGCGGCGCGAGATCGGCCACGGTGCGCTCGCTGAGCGCGCCCTGATGCCGGTGCTGCCCAGCGTCGAGGAGTTCCCGTACGCCATTCGGCAGGTCTCTGAGGCGTTGAGTTCTAACGGTTCGACGTCGATGGGCTCGGTGTGCGCCTCGACGCTGTCGCTGCTGAATGCCGGTGTGCCACTGAAGGCGCCGGTAGCCGGTATCGCAATGGGTCTGGTGTCCGATGAGGTCAACGGTGAGACGCGCTACGTCGCGCTCACCGACATCCTCGGTGCCGAAGTCGCGTTCGGCGATCTGGACTTAAAGGTCGCCGGCACCAATGAGTTCGTCACCGCACTGCAGTTGGACACCAAGCTCGATGGCATCCCCTCGCACGTGTTGGCCGGTGCTTTGGCACAGGCCAAGGACGCCCGCCTGGTGATCCTAGACGTGATGGCCGAGGCCATCGACGCCCCCGACGAGATGAGCCCGTACGCGCCGCGCGTCACGGCCATCAAGGTGCCGGTCGACAAGATCGGCGAGGTCATCGGG
>SYAA01000129.1 GCA_005789055.1 Actinomycetota bacterium | reverse complement strand
TCCGATCAAGGCCGGTTCGCCGACGGTGCCGATGCCCGGCTACGACGTGCAGATTTTGCACCCGGATGGATCCGGCTGCCGGTCCGGTGAGGAGGGCGCCATCTGTATTCGGCTGCCGCTGCCACCGGGCACGCTGCCCACGCTATGGGGTGATGACGCCCGGTACGAGGCGTCCTATCTGTGTGAGCATCCGGGTTACTACCTCAGCGGTGACGGCGGCTACCTCGACGACGACGGCTATCTGTTCGTGATGGGCCGCATCGACGATGTGATCAATGTCGCCGGGCACCGATTGTCGACCGGGGCACTCGAGGCGGTGGTGGCCGCTCACCCCGCGGTGGCTGAGTGCGCGGTGATCGGTGTGGCCGACGAGATCAAGGGGCAGGTTCCGCGCGGACTGGTGGTGCTCTCCGACGGCGCCTCCGCCGATGGACTGGCCGCCGAACTGGTGGCGGCGGTGCGTCATGAGATCGGAGCGGTGGCCTGTTTCCAGACCGTCGACGTGGTGTCGGCCCTGCCCAAGACACGGTCCGGAAAGATCTTGCGTAAGACCATGCGTGGCATCGCCGACGGCCGCGACGAACCGGTGCCGTCCACCATCGAGGACGCGGCCGTGCTGGAGGCACTGCGGCCGTTACTGCTGCGGGGTTCCGGCCTCAGAGAGTGAGAACCCGTGGACCGTCCTCGGTCACTGCGACGGTGTGCTCCCAGTGCGCAGCCCGCGAGCCGTCGGTGGTGACCACGGTCCAATCGTCATCGAGGATGCGGGTCCGGGTGGTGCCCAGCGTCAGCATCGGCTCAATGGCCAAGACCGAACCGGCTACCAGAGTCGGTCCCCGGCCGGGCTCGCCCTCATTCGGCAGGAACGGATCCATGTGCATCTGCCGACCTATGCAGTGGCCCCCGTATCCGGCGACGATGCCGAACCGGCGGCCGTAGGTCTGCTCAGCGTCGCGCGCGCCCCTCTCGATGGCGTGCGAGACATCGGTCAGTCGGCGGCCCACCACCATGGCTGCGATCCCCGCCTCCAGTGCCGCCCGGGTGGCAGCCGAGAGCGCCTCATCGGCGGGAATCAGCGCGCCCACTCCGAAGGTGACCGCCGCGTCGCCGTGCCAGCCGTCGACGATGGCACCGCAATCGATCGACACTAGGTCACCGAAGGCAAGCACCTCCTCGGCCGTCGGTATCCCGTGCACCACCCGCTCGTTGACCGAGGAGCAGATGCTGGCCGGAAAGCCGTGATAACCGAGGAAGGACGGCGTACCGCCAGCCTCGCGAATCACCGTCTCGGCGATGTCATCGAGGTAACCCGTCGTCACCCCCGGCCCGGCAGCCCGCTCGACGGCACGGAGCGCCGCGGCCACTACCGCGCCGGCGGCGGCCATCGCATCGAGTTCACCGGGAGAGCGGGCAGGCACCGTCTTGCGGTTGCGCAGTCCGGGTAGGGACACCATTGCGTCGGACGTTCAGCGGCCGAGCAGCTGCAACGCTCGTTCGAAAACCTCGTCGAGGCTCCCGACCGCATCAACCGTTTTCAATTCTCCGCCGCGGTAGTACTCCAGCAGCGGCGCGGTCTCATCGCGGTACACCTTCATCCGGTTTCGGATGACGTCCTCGGTGTCGTCGGCGCGGCCGCGGCTCTTGAGCCGCTCTACCAGTTCGTCCTCGGGCACTCGAAACTCCAGCACGGCGTCAAGTGCGAGGTTGCGGCGCTTGAGCATGTCCCGCAGGGCTTCGGCCTGCTCGACCGAACGCGGGAATCCGTCGAGGATAAAACCCCCAGCGACATCGGCCTCGTTGAGCCGGTCGTCAACCAGGGCGTTGGTCAGGCTCGCGGGCACCAGATCGCCGGCGTCGAGATACTGCTTGGCCTCCAGGCCCAACGTCGTGCCGGACGCGATGTTGTCCCGGAAAAGGTCCCCGGTCGAGATCTGCGGCACCTTGAGATCGGCGGCCAGCTTGGTCCCCTGGGTGCCCTTGCCCGCCCCCGGCGGCCCCAGCAGGACGACTCTCACTTGAGGAACCCTTCGTAGTTGCGCTGCATCAACTGGCTCTCGATCTGCTTCACGGTGTCGAGGCCGACGCCGATCATGATCAGCACCGCGGTGCCGCCGAACGGCAGGTTTTGCACGCTACCGCTGTTGCCGATCTGGAGGAACAGGTTCGGCAGAACCGCGATAACACCGAGGTAAATCGAGCCGGGAAGGGTGATCCGGTTCAGCACGTAGCTCAGGTAGTCCGCGGTCGGCTTGCCGGGCCTGATACCCGGGATGAAGCCACCGAACTTCTTCATCTCGTCCGCGCGCTCTTCGGGGTTGAACGTCACCGACACGTAGAAGTAGGTGAAGAAGATGATCAGGCCGAAGTAGATCGCAACGTAGATGTAGTCGGCGGGGTTGGTCAGGTGGTCGGCCACGAAGCGGTCCCACCAGCTGTTGCCCGGCCCGTCGCCACCGCTCGCGATCAGCTGGGTGATCAGCTGCGGAATATAGATCAGCGACGAGGCGAAGATGAC
>SYAA01000128.1 GCA_005789055.1 Actinomycetota bacterium | reverse complement strand
GCAGAGCGACGCCGATGAGACCGCCCTAGTCCAATCGATTCATAGCGCGGTGTACCCGAGCGGCGTGCAGGATGTCGATGGCGTGAAATGGGTTGTCTACCAGGGCGGTGAAGATACCGAGCCGGTGTGGACGACCCGTCTGGGCGCACCCGGACGCCCGGTGCAACTGGCGATCACCGGTGCCGGTTCCACCGACGACTTCCGAACCCTCGCAAGTGCAACCCAGTCTCAGACGCCGCTGACCCCCAACCGATAGGAACCGCCGTGACCGCACCCGAAGCAGACCTCGCCGGCTGGATGTGCGAGCCATTCAGCGCGGCCGGATTCACCTATGACGTCTATCGCAAGGGTGCGGGTCCGGGAGTCGTGCTGATCCCCGAGATGCCCGGCATCCATCCGGGCGTGCTCGCGCTGGGAAATCATCTGGTAGACAACGGCTTCACCGTGGTCATCCCATCGTTGTACGGCACGCCCGGGGCTCCAGCCGTTCGGGCCGGTGCGCTCGGTGTCATCGCTCGCGGTTGCGTCGCAAAGGAGTTCGCCGCCTTCGCGACCAACAAGGATCGACCGATCAGCCAGTACCTTCGCGCGCTGGCCCGTGACCTCAACGCCAAGACGCCCGGACGCGGCGTCGGTGTGATTGGTCAGTGCTTCTCGGGTGGATTCGCTCTGGCTGCGGCGGTCGACGACAGCGTGCTGGCGCCGGTCATGAGTCAGCCCTCATTGCCGATGCCGCTGACGCCCCGACAGCGCGCCGATTCCGGTGTCACCGATGCCGAACTCAAGATCATCGAGAAGCGCGCCGCCGACGAAGGCCTGTGCGCTCTGGGTCTGCGGTTCAGCGGCGACCCCCTGGTGCCGGCCGAGCGGTTCAGGACTCTTAAGGACCGGTTGGGCGACGCGTTCGAGGTCATCGAACTCGACTCATCCAAGGGCAACCCGGGCGGTTTCGGCCGGATGGCCCACTCGGTGCTCACCCTGGAAGTGCGCGAGACGCCCAGGAACCCGGCTTACGAGGCCCGCAAGCGAGTAGTGGAATTTCTCAAGGAGCGGTTGGGCTAGGCGCGGCCACGACGACGGGCGCAACTGGCTCCCCCGCGGCCGGTGGGGCAACTACCTTCTTGCGCTTGAACCACTTTCGGGGTTTCTTCTCCTCGGGCGGTGGCTCAGAGTCCATCTCGACGCCCTTGTAGACCTCCAGGTATACCGAGATCGTGGTAACGATCATGATCATCAGCACCGGGCCGAGCACGATACCGAAGAATCCGAACATCGCGATTCCGGAAAAGACCGACAACAGCATCAGCGCTGAGTCCAGCTTCGCCTCCTTCGGCACCAAGATCGGCCGCAGGAAGTTATCGATATTGGTGATGCCGATCAGGTGGAACAGCACCACGAAGGCGCCGCCGGCGACGTTGCCGAAGATCATCATGCCGATCCCGAACGGGATGGTGACGATTCCACTACCGAGCGGAATGAGGGACAGTGCGATGAGGAAGATCGCGATGATGAAGAACGCGTCGTGGAAGCCGGCGATGTAAATCGAAATCGCGCCCAGCGTTCCCTGAATCACCGCGATGATGAACTGACCCCGTACCGCACCGCGAACCATGGCGCCCATCTTGGCCAGATACAGGTCGGTGACCTCGACGCCGAGGGGGTTGAGGCGGCGAATCAGCATCAGTACTTCAGCCCGGTTGGACAGCAGGGAAATCAGCACGTAGAGGAAAATGATGGCCGCCGTGATGAAGCCGATGGCGCCTCCGGCGGCCCCCTGAAGCGTGCGCAGCAGCCATTCGCCGACGTTCTGGGCGGCGGTGACCACCGGTGCGCGCAGCGAGTCGGGTGTGATGGGGGGAGTGTCGAAGGGGAGTTTGCCCAGCAACCCATTCACCAGTGCGACACCACGGTCGCCGAGTGCGTTGAGGTCGGCGGTTTTCGCCCACTCCGCAAGTCCGACCAGCATCCGGGAAACCTGGAACGTGGCGACGGTGATGAGCAGGCTCAACGGGACGACGACGGTGGCTAGGGCGGCGAGGACGGTCAGTGTGGTGGACAGGCCGGCGCTAAAACGGGTGCGTAGGCGGTTGTGGACCGGCGTGAACAGGTAGGCCACGATGGCCGCAATCACCACGAGGATCAAATAGCGGCGCAGGAAGTAGGCGCCGAACAGCAAAGCGATCGCGGTGGCGATTGCCAACGCCCGCTTCTGGCTGAGCGTGAACTCCGTCTTCATAGTGCTGCACCCTAACGCGGGTGGGTCACTGCGCCATGAGCTTATCCAGATGCTGCTGGATGTTCGGGTAGCGCTTGAGGTGCGCGCCACCGTTGAGGTCCAGGATTTCCCCGGTCAGCCACGAGGCTTGCGGCGAGCAAAGGAACGCCACCGCGGCGGCGATCTCCTCGGCGGTGCCGGCCCTGCCCAGCGCCGTGTTATCGACGTAGTCGTCAAGGACGCCCGGAATCAGCGCCGCACCCTCGGTCAGCGGGGTGTGCACAAATCCGGGTGCCACCGCATTGACGCGCACCCCGCGGGGGCCGAGTTCTAGGGCGGCGACCTGGGTCAGCATCGACAGCCCGGCCTTGGCCGCGCAGTAGGCGCTCATGCCGATCGCCGGCTGGCGGGCGTTGAGCGAGGTGAGCGAGACTAGTGCGGCACCGGCGGAGAAGTGCCGGCCGGCATGCTTGATCACCAGGAACCCGCCGGTGAGGCACACATCAACCACCGAACGGAACTGGTCGGCGTCAAGTTCGGTGATCAGGCCGAAGCCGCTGAAACCGGCGCAGTTGACCACTACGTGCAGGCCGCCTTCACGCGCGACCACACCATCGAACAGGGCCGCGACGCTGTCCTCATCGGTGACCTCTACCGCGGCCCAGGAGTGTGGGTCGCCGAGCTCGGCGGCGCGTGCGGCGGCACCGTCGGTGTTGCGGTCGGCGATCGTCACCCGGGCGCCCTCCTCGGCGAGCACTTTCGCGGTCGCCCAGCCGATCCCGGAGGCACCGCCTATGACGACGGCGATGCGGCTGTCGGCCATCGAAATCCTTTCGCCGCGGAAGCTGCTTGCTCAGTTATCTTGCCGGTGTCATCTGGCCCGTCTCATCGGGCCCGAGGTCATCTTGCCTGATCCCGAACGGTGAAGGCTGATTCGGGCCCGTTCCCGTTCGCGGGTCGTCTCAGTCGACGCGACTGAGACGGACAGTGCAACCCGCAGCGTATTCCCACACCAGGTGATCGCCATCGAGCCAACGCCGTACTTCGATGCCCGGCAAACCTTTGGGGCGAAGGACGAGCGCGCGGTCTTCGTAGGACGCGGCGACAGTAATCGGTGTGGTGAAGTCGTGCGCCATCACGTCGTGCACACCGTTTTCCTCAGTGCCATCGCACGCCATGAAATCGTGAATGACGCCACCGCCAGTGATGACGGCCCGATTACCGGCCTGCTCAATTCGCTCGGTATGTCTTTGCAGTCTGCCCGCCAAGGAGTCGTCATCGGGTGGGGCGAGTTCGCCGTTGACGCGGACTTCGAATGCCTGCCATGTCCCGCGCAGGTCTGGTACGCCATCGGCGAGCGGGTCACCGCAGCCGGCCAGTACTGGTGCGGGAAACTTCCGGTCGTAGGGCGCAACCCCGTGGTCGCCGTAGCCCCCCGACGGCGTGTGGGCTACCGGGATGTCACGAACTGAGTTCACGATTGTTCTGTCTCCGATGCCGCCAGCGCCGCTTCGATCCGCGCCTGCGCGCCGGCCAGGTGTGCCTCGCAGCGCTTGGCCAGTTCTTCGCCGCGCTCCCAGAGCGTAAGCGAGGCGTCAAGATCGAGGCCGCCCTGCTCGAGCACCCGCACTACCTCGATCAGCTCGTCGCGGCACTGCTCGTAGCCGAGTTCGCTGACCGGCGTGGCCGACTGCTTTTTATCGCTCATGGTGTTCCATTTTCCCGCCCGGTGCTCACGGCGCCGAGCGCACCGTCGGAAACCCTGATCCGCAGCTGGGTGCCGGCCGAGGCATCGGCGACTGAGCGAAGCACGGGCGCCGGCCAGTCGGTAGCGCCGTCAACTCGCTGCACAACGGCATATCCGCGGGCCAGGGTGGCAGCGGGCCCCAGCGTTGTCAGGCGCGCACCCAGGTGTCCGATGCGGTCAGACTCCGCGGCCACCATGCGTCGGATATCGCGTCTCGCCGCCTCGCGCGCCCGGCTAACCTCAGTGCCACGCTCGGTGACCAACCGCATCGGATCGGCCAGCACCGGTCTGTTTCGCAACTGCTGCAGAGTGTGCTTCTCGCGGCCGACCCAGCTGCGCAGCGCTCGGCCGCCGCGGCTCCGCAGTTCGGAAACCAGCATCAGCTCGGCTACCGCGTCAGGCACCACCTTCTTGGCTGCGTCGGTCGGAGTGGCCGCGCGCACGTCGGCGACCAGATCGCACAGTGGGTTGTCCGGTTCGTGTCCGACCGCGCTGACTACCGGCGTCCGGCAGGCGGCGATCGCCCGGCACAGCGTCTCGTCGGAGAACGGCAGAAGATCCTCGGCGCTGCCGCCGCCGCGGGCGATGATGATGACGTCCACCTCTGGGTCGGCGTCGAGGGCGGACAGCGCCTCGACGATCTGCGCGACCGCATTCGGGCCCTGGACCGCAGTGTTCCTGATCGCGAAGCGCACGCCCGGCCAACGAGCACCGGCCACACTGGTGACGTCGTGCTCGGCGGCCCCGGCCCGTCCGGTGATCAAACCGACCAGATTTGGTAAGAACGGAAGCGTCCGTTTGCGGCGCGGATCGAACAGGCCTTCGGCATCAAGAAGTTTACGGAGGCGTTCGATGCGTTCCAACAGCTGTCCCAGGCCGACCGCGCGGATCTCGCTGAGCCGCAATGAAAATGACCCGCGGCCGGTGTAGAACTGGGGTTTACCGCACACAACGACCTGGGTGCCCTCAGCAAGTTTCACGGGTGCGGTGTGCACCAGCGCGGCGCTGCAACTCACGTTCAGCGACATATCGGCGGCCGGGTCGCGCAAGACCATGTAGGCGGTGGTGTTTCGCACCTTGATCTCGGTGAGCTGACCCTCGACCCAGACGGCACCGAGTCGCTCTATCCAGCTGGCCACCCGGATAGCAACCGCGCGGACCGGGAATGGGTTCTCCGCGGCGCTCCCGGGAGCGGGCGCACTCGTCACTTGGCCGTCGCGCGGGTGATCCTGTTGGCCAACAGGGTCTGGAACGGGGCGCGACCCCGGGCCGCCTCCTCATACGCCAGCAGTGCCTTGAGGTCGGTCACGCTCAGCGAGGTCATGCGGGCACGGAGTTGCGCCAGGGTCAGCGACTCGTAGTCAAGCTCGACCCCGATCGACGGTAACTCCACCGACGGCTTCACCGGGGGCTTGCGCACCGCCTTCTTCGCGGCTTTGGCGGGTCTGGGTTTCGCGGCCGGCTTGGCTGCCCGCTCGGCCGCAGGGGCGTCGTCGCTCACCGAGTACAGCGCGAAGCGCCCCTCGGACCGGCGTTCGCCCTCCCGGGGTTCCGGTGCGCCGCCGGAATCTTCGTCGAAGGTCGCCCACTCGGGTTGTTCATCCTTCGGCGGGAACAGGCCCTCCAAGGCCGAATCACCCTTGATCGCCAGATCGGCCAGATCCTGCTGAACCTTCATGACCATTTGGGCGACGTTGCTGGCCAGCGTCATCGGGTACATGACGATGGTTTGGGGAAGTTTGAGCGTCTCTTCAATGGCGGTCACGGCCGCGCCGACGATCAGACGGACCCCGTACGGTGCGGTTGCCATGGGCACCAGAGTACGACCGGTGCCCCGGCCCGGGGGGAGAACGTAGGCTGAATGGATGCCGCCAACCGTCGATATGGGGATTCCCGGTACTACCGGCCGGTCCGCGCCGTCCGGGGACAAGCGTGTCCTGCTGGCTGAGCCGCGGGGCTATTGCGCGGGCGTCGACCGTGCCGTCGAGACCGTGGAACGCGCCCTGGAGCGGTACGGGCCACCGGTATACGTGCGTCACGAGATTGTGCACAACCGGCACGTGGTGGAGACACTGGCCGCTGCGGGCGCGGTGTTCGTCGACGAGGCTGACGAGGTGCCCGAGGGTGCCACCGTGGTCTTCTCGGCGCATGGTGTGGCTCCGACCGTCCACGAACTGGCGGCCGAGCGCAACCTCTCGGTGATCGACGCCACCTGCCCGCTGGTGACCACAGTGCACACCGAGGCCAAGCGTTGTGCCCGGGAGGACTACGACATCGTGCTCATCGGCCACGAGGGCCACGAGGAGGTCATCGGCACCGCCGGCGAGGCCCCCGACCATGTGCAACTCGTGGATGGCCCCGACGGGGTCGACAACGTCACCGTGCGTGACGCGAGCAAGGTGATCTGGCTCTCGCAGACCACGCTCAGCGTCGACGAGACCATGGAAACCGTGGCGCGTCTCCGCGAACGGTTCCCCACGCTGCAGGACCCGCCGAGTGATGACATCTGCTACGCAACCCAGAACCGCCAGGTGGCTGTCCAGGCGATGGCCCCGGAGTG
>SYAA01000127.1 GCA_005789055.1 Actinomycetota bacterium | reverse complement strand
CACCGGAGTCGCCCGCGACGACCTGCCCGACGGCGGCGCGTGGCTCTACGCCGAAACGGTGCGAGCCATCAAAGAACTCAACCCCGGCACCGGCGTGGAGTTGCTGATACCAGACTTCAACGGCGAACCCCAACTGCTGCGTCAGGTATTCGAATCACGGCCAGAAGTGTTGGCGCACAACGTGGAAACGGTGCCGCGCATCTTCAAGCGAATCCGCCCGGCGTTCCGGTATCAGCGCAGCCTCGACGTGCTCACCGCAGCGCGCGCCTTCGGTCTGGTGACCAAGAGCAACCTCATCCTCGGCATGGGCGAGACCATCGAGGAGGTACAGGCGGCATTGGCCGACCTTCACAACGCCGGCTGCGACATCGTCACCATCACCCAGTACCTGCGTCCCTCGCCACGCCACCACCCCGTGGAGCGCTGGGTCAATCCGGAGGAATTCGTCGAACTCGCCGGCTACGCCGAAGGCCTCGGATTCGCCGGCGTGCTGGCCGGGCCCCTGGTGCGATCGTCCTACCGGGCGGGTCGGCTGTATGAGCAGGCGGCCCAGGCTCACCGGTTGGATGCGGGGACTGTGCCCGGCTAGATCCGGTTCTCCGTATCCTTAGGAGCTATGGCGAAATCCCGCACACCCGCCCAAACCAAAGAGGCGAAGGCCGAAGCCAAGATCGCCCGTAAAGCCGCCTCCAAGCAGCGCCGGAGCCAGTTATGGCAGGCCTTCCAGATACAGCGCAAAGAGGACAGGCGCCTGCTGCCCTACATGATCGGCGCGTTCGCGCTGACCACGGCCGCATCGGTGGCTGTGGCGCTGTCCATCGGCGGCTACGTGATGTACCCGATGATCGTGCTGGGCATCGTGCTCGGCGCGCTGGTGGCCTTCATCATCTTCGCCCGCCGTGCCCAGAAGTCGGTGTACCGCAAGGCTGAAGGCCAGGCTGGCGCGGCAGCCTGGGCGCTGGAAAGCATGCGCGGCAAGTGGCGGGTGACTCCGGGGGTGGCGGTCAACGGCCACTTCGATGCGGTGCACCGGGTGATCGGCCGACCCGGGGTGATCTTCGTCGCCGAGGGCTCCGCGTCGCGGGCCAAGCCGTTGCTGGCACAGGAGAAGAAGCGCACCGCGCGACTGATCGGCGAGGTGCCGATCTACGACGTCGTGGTCGGCGACGGCGACGGCGAGGTTCCGCTGGCCAAACTCGAGCGTCATCTCAACCGGCTGCCGGCGAACATTCCGGTCAAGCAGATGGACGTCCTGGAGTCCAAGCTGACCGCTCTGGGCACCAAGAAGGGCCAGGCCGCGCTGCCCAAGGGCCCGCTGCCGCCTGCGGCGAAGGTGCGCGGGGTGCAGCGCAGTGTTCGGCGGCGTTGATCAGCGCCGCACCACTGCGGTGCCGGTCAGCCGGTCGTGAAAGCCGCGCCCGTCGGAATCGGTGAACAGCGCAGGAAGCACAAGAGCGATCAGCAGGCCCCGGGCCGCCGCCCGGCCGGAGCCGACATACAGACGGTTGTCGACCGAGGCCACCCGCAGACCCAGAAGGTACTGGCCCGGGGTGAAACCGAACAGGCGCACCGATGCCACCCCGAGCACGAACCAGATCAGCAGCACCGCGGTGGCCAGCAATGACTGGCTCAGCACCCCGGTCGCCATTCCCAGCCCGGCGAGACCGTAGGCCATGAGCCAATCGATCATCAACGCGGCCGTCCGGCGGCCCAATCCGGCCAGCGAATCGGTCCCCTCGGCCGGCATTCCCAGCCGCTGGCCCGGATACCCACCTTCGGGACCTAGCGATTGCGGGCCGGACAGCCAGGACCCGATCTCACGCGCCATGTCTCCACGATAGGCGTCCGCGGAGCGACGGTGCCGGACCGGTGTCCCGATCGGATGCGTAACGTCAGCGCAACATTCGGTTGACGGACGTGCAACATCGCATCCCTACCGTCAGCCGCGGACCCCGGACAACCGGGCCCACACGCGCAACGGGTGATACCGAAGGAGTTAGTACGTGGCGAAGCACAACTCAGCCGACGACATCATGAAGCTGATCAAGGACGAGAAGGTCGAGTACGTCGACATCCGGTTCTGCGACCTGCCCGGTGTGGTCCAGCACTTCTCGATCCCGGCCTCGGCCTTCGACGAAAGCGTGTTCACCGACGGCCTGGCGTTCGACGGCTCCTCGGTGCGCGGTTTCCAGTCGATCCATGAATCCGACATGATGCTGTTGCCGGACCCCGGCACTGCTCGCATCGACCCGTTCCGCGCCGCCAAGACGGTGAACCTGAACTTCTTCGTGCACGACCCGTTCACCCGCGAGCCCTACTCGCGTGACCCGCGCAACGTGGCCCGCAAAGCGGAGAACTACCTGTCCAGCACCGGCATCGCTGATACCGCCTTCTTCGGCGCCGAGGCCGAGTTCTACATCTTCGACTCGGTGGCGTTCGACTCGAAGATGAACGGCACCTTCTACGAGGTCGACTCCGAGTCCGGCTGGTGGAACACCGGCGAGCCGTTCGAGGCCGACGGCAGCCCCAACCTGGGCTACAAGGTTCGGCCCAAGGGCGGCTACTTTCCGGTGGCGCCCTACGACCACTACGTCGACCTGCGCGACGAGATGGCCACTAACTTGCAGAACGCCGGCTTCACCCTGGAGCGCGGCCACCACGAGGTAGGCACGGCCGGTCAGGCTGAGATCAACTACAAGTTCGACACGCTGCTGCGCGCGGCCGACGATGTGCTGCTGTTCAAGTACATCATCAAGAACACCGCCTGGCAGGCCGGCAAGACCGTCACCTTCATGCCCAAGCCGCTCT
>SYAA01000126.1 GCA_005789055.1 Actinomycetota bacterium | reverse complement strand
GGTCCGGTGGCGCCGGACTTGATCAGGAACGCGTCCAACTGGAGCGAGTCCACGGTGCGGGTGGCCTCAACCCGGAAACCGTTGGCAAGCCCGGTGAGAACCAGTGTCATCGCGAAGACCAGTCCCGTGCCGACGATTGCGATGGCGAAGCGGCGCTTGCGCCACTGCAGATCGCGCATCGCCGCGGTCAGCACCGACGTCCCCGCATGGGGGCGACGTTACCGATCAGGCAGCCGATCCGGTGCGAGGTCAGCGACATTCGCCGCCGTCCCGTCCGCCGCCGCCCCCTCGTCTGCAGCGTGCTGGTCGCGACGGGCGATGAACAGCGCGAGAAAGGCTCCGGCCAGGCACACGATGGTGGTAATGAAAAAGATCGAGCCGTACTGCATGGCGAACGCGGTGCGGTAACGGACGGCCTCGCCGGCGACCTTGGCGGCCAGCGTGTCCGCCGGCACACTCGGCAGCGTCGCGAGGATCTGGTTGAACCGGTAGAGGCCCCAGGCGCTCAGCGCCGCAACACCGATCAGCATGCCGGTCATTCGCGACACCACCACCAGCGACGAGGCAATGCCGTGCTGGGCTGCCGGAACCACCCGCAGTGCGGCCGAGGTCAACGGGCCGATCACCAGACCCAACCCCAGGCCGGCCAGGGCCAGGTCGGTGCCGAAGGTGGGCAATGACACCGGACCGAGTTGGTGGCGTGCCGACATCACGTCCAAGCCCCACTTCGACACCAGCCAGTAGGCGAACGCCGCGATGAGCATGCCGGCCACCGCGATCGTCCGGTCGCCGATGCGGGTGGCCAGCCAGCCGCCGACCAGTGCGCCGACCGGAAGTGCGACCAAGAAATGCAGCAGGAGAAACGCCGCGCCGATCTGGTCTTTGCCCAACACGCCCTGGCCGAAGAGTTCGACGTTGACCAGCGTCACCATCAGGGCGGCGCCGGCGCATGTCGAGGTGCCCAGCGCCGCCAGAAACGGGGTCACCCGCATGCCGCGGGGTTCGATGAGCCGCGTTCGGGCAAACCGCTCCCAGACGACGAAGGCGATCGCGACGAGCAGTGCGCCACCGACGAGGGGTAGGCCGTAGCTCGGCAGCACCTGCTTGCCGTCCGGGTTCGGGTTGTAGAGCCCCCATACCGCCAGGCCTAGCGCGATCGCCAGCAGGACACCGCCGACCACGTCGACACGCTCGGGCTCGGCACTGCGCTCGTGGGCGGGCATGCTGACGTGGATCAGCGCCATGGCGATGAGGGTCAGCGGCACGTTGATCCAGAAAACCCCGCGCCATGGTTCGTCCAGGACCGATTTGAGCAGCGTGACCACACCGATGCCGTACAGCGGGCCGAGGACGCTGCCCAACTCCTGGGCGGCACCGATACCGCCGAGAACGGCAGCTCGGTTGCGGGCGGCCCACAGATCGGCGGCCAGGGCGAGCGTGACCGGCAACAGCGCACCGCTGGCCAGACCCTGAACGACGCGCCCGATCACCATGGTGGTCAGGTCGTTGGACAGCGCGGTCAGCACTGAACCGACGGCGAAACCGGCCAGGCTCAGTTGCAGTATCAGTTTGCGGCCGAATCTGTCCGACAGCCGGCCCAGTAGCGGCATCGCGGCGATATAACCCAGCAGGTACCAGGTGATGATCGGCGTGACCTGCTGGATTTTGTTGATCGGGATGCCGATGGAACCCATGATGTCGACCATGATCGTGACGACGACATAGGTGTCCAACGCCCCGAGCAGCACCGCGAGACTGCCTGCTCCGATGGCGATCCGGCGGCTGCGGCCGGTGGTTCGGGGTCGGTCGGAGACGGTGGCGGGCGCCGGCGGCATCACATCGCGGGCTTGGTCACGGTGACCGGCTTGTCCCATTCGGACAGCGTTAGCTGCACATTGTTGCCCTCGCTAGGTACCACCTGCGCCTGCACCAGCTGGTTCGGGGCGTCTTTCTCGATCCACACGGTGGACGGCACCGAGCCGCTGACCTTGAGCTGGGGGATCAGCTTATTGACCGCGTCGGCGGCCACCGTGCCGGTGATTTTGACCGTCGACACGCCGCCGATGGTCTCGACTCCTTCGGACTTGGCATCGGAGAGGTTGGTGAGCATGTTGGCCAGGCCGGAGTCGGGGTTGAGGATCACCGACGGGTCATAGACCTCGATTGCGGGCCCCATATCCAGCCATCTGTTGTTGGTGAGCGCCGCGTAGAGCGTGCCGTCGAGAACCACCAGCTCGATATCGACCTCAGCTCCGCCCATGGAGATCGTCGAATTGCCCTTGATAGCGACGGCCGGGACGTTGGTCAGATCGCCGGAGAGAGTTTTGACCGGCAGTCCGTCGATCTTGCCGTTGACGACGATCTCCAGGTGGGCGCTCTGGAGCTTCTTGGTGGACGCGATGGACTGTGTGAGCAGGCTGGCCGCGTCGGGCAGCGGTTCGGACGACTTCTTCGAGCACCCCGAGATCAACAGGGTGGCGGCGAGGAGCGTGGCGAGCATGGCAAAGATCCGGCGGTACGTCGACATAGCTGCATCGTAGTGGGTCAGAACCGCCGCACCCCGCTGGCAAGGCCGGGGTTGTGTCGGCGTGACCGGATCGGTACAAGTACTCAGGTGAGTGGTGAGCTGGAGTTTCGGCGTGCCGCGACGGATGCCGGCGACGCCGCCGTCCTGGTATCGGCCATGGTCGACGAGATGCGCGCGCTGTATGACGGACTGGACCTCACCGCCCCCGGGATGCCGAAGGCGGGGCCGGCGGAATTCGGCCCGCCGGACGGGGTGTTCCTGGTGGGCTACCGCGACGGCGAGCCGGTGTGCGGGGGAGGTTTCAAGCGACTTCCCGACGGAGCCTGCGAGATCAAGCGGATGTACGTCGTCCCGCAGGCCCGCCGCAGCGGCGTCGCCCGCGCGCTGCTCGCCGCGCTCGAGGAGGCCGCCCGCGGCCTGGGCTACCGGATCGCCCGATTGGACACTGGGTCACGCCAACCCCATGCCCAGGCGTTCTACGAGGCGTCGGGGTATCGACGGGTGGAGAATTTCAACGACAACCCGGCCGCCGCATTCCACGGCGAGAAGCGGCTGGATCCGGCCGGTTAGCGGTGCGGGCCAGTAGATTGGGCGGGTGTTCACCGGAATCGTGGAAGAACTCGGCGAGGTCATCGCGCAGGAAGACCTCGGCGATGCGACGCGGATGACCATCAGCGGTCCGCTCGTCACCTCCGACGCCGGCCATGGTGACTCGATCGCCGTCAACGGCGTGTGTCTGACCGTGGTCGACGTGCTCCCGGACGGCCGATTCAGCGCCGACGTGATGGCCGAGACGCTGCACCGATCCAGCCTCCGTGCGCTGGCGCCGGGAAGTCCGGTCAACCTGGAACGCGCCGCGGCGGTCAACAGCCGCCTCGGTGGGCACATCGTGCAGGGCCACGTCGACGGCACCGGAACGGTCATCGCGCGCAGCCCTTCACAGCACTGGGAGATCGTGCGCATCGGTTTGCCCCGGGAGATCTCCCGATATGTGGTGGAGAAGGGTTCGATCACCGTCGACGGTATCTCGCTGACGGTGTCGGCCCTGGCCGATGAGGGCGACACCGAGTGGTTCGAGGTGTCGTTGATCCCCACCACGTTGGCGCTGACCACCCTGGGGCGGGCTGCCGTCGGTACGCCGGTCAACCTTGAGGTCGATGTGATCGCCAAGTACGTCGAGCGTCTACTGGGTGAGCGCCGGTCATAATCGGCCGGTTGCAGTGGTTCATACTGATGCGTAACCATCAGCATCCCAGGCAGGCGGCAACGATGACGAGACTGGACACCGTCGAGAGGGCGGTAGCCGACATCGCGGCGGGTAAGGCCGTCGTCGTCATCGACGACGAGGACCGCGAGAACGAGGGCGACCTGATCTTCGCGGCTGAGAAGGCCACGCCGGAACTGGTGGCATTCATGGTCCGCTACACCTCCGGGTACCTCTGCGTTCCGTTGGACAGACGCACAAAAAGATTAAGATAATGAATCTAATAGAGGAATTCAATGACTACCGGAGCAAAATGAACGAACGCATCTTG
>SYAA01000125.1 GCA_005789055.1 Actinomycetota bacterium | reverse complement strand
TACGGTTTCGCGGCGCATAAGGGCTACTGCACGGCCGCACATGGTGCGGCTCTGGCGCAACGGGGCCCGTGCAGCCAGCACCGGACCTCGTTTGTCAATGTTGCGCGGTCGGCCGGGGTCGGCGAGACGGTGGTTGAGTTCGCGCCGGAGGCGCGCCACGACGAAGGGTGGGACAAGATGGAAGCGTGCAACGGGACCGTTCGACGTGAAGGATCGCTGACCTGATGAGTGCCGAGGATCTCGAAAAGTACGAAACCGAGATGGAACTCTCGCTGTACCGCGAATACAAGGACATCGTCGGGCAATTCAGCTACGTCGTGGAAACTGAGCGCCGGTTCTACCTGGCCAACAGCGTTGAACTGGTGCCGCGCAACACCGAGGGCGAGGTGTATTTCGAACTGCGTCTGGCCGACGCCTGGGTGTGGGACATGTACCGTCCGGCCCGGTTCGTCAAGCAGGTGCGGGTCATCACGTTCAAGGACGTCAACATCGAAGAAGTGGACAAGCCGGACCTGCGCCTGCCGGAGTAAACCGACGGTAAAGCGCGGTGACGTTAGGGCGACGGTTCGGTCAGCACCCTGATCACCTCGCGCAGCGGTTCCGGCGACGTCCCGATCTCGCCGATGTAGGGATGCGACAGTTGCACAACCAGGAATAGGTTCGCCGCCACCAACGCGCTGACCGTGGCGACCATCGGGTAATGCAACCCGGGTTTCTCGACGCCGTAGATGATCGCGCAGCCCAGGACCAGTCCGCTGGTCAGGAAGATCACCGCCCACAACGACCAGGGCGGACCCTGATCGGTGCGGGCGGTCAGTAACCGTTCGGTGCGGGCCTGGCTGAGCGTGTTCAGATTCGCGAAAGACGTTGACAGCAGGGTCTTCTGGGCTTCGGTTCGGGCTTGCACCTCCCCGTAGGCCAAGTACAACTGCCGCAGCGCTTCGTCGGCCGCCGGGACGGACTGGCCGTTGGCCGCTAGTGGCCACTCCGCTACCGCGGCCTGCTCATAGGCCAGCAGGCGCTGCCTGATCCGGTCGCCGTCGGCCTGGTCGAAGACCGTCGAATCCCGAGCCAATTGAACCCCGGCGGTGCCCTCGCTGCGGACCGTGGCGTCGGCGCTACTGATCTGACCCCACAGATTCGACACCAGGAAACCGAGGAAGAACGCGAACACGAATGACACCACGCCGAAAACGAACTTCGTCACATCGTTGTGCGCATCGCCGGTCAGCGCCGGAAACCGGCGACGGACGGAGGCCTGGACGGCGACCGACATTCCCGCTATCGCGAGCACCAACCCGAGCAGGAGCAACCACGGCGGGACGGTGGACACCAACCATCGACTCACCGCATGCTCATCGCCGCGCTGGAGATCTCCATGGCAGGAGCTTAGGCGTGAATCCGCCCATCGGTTGGCTGTGCATGGCCGCGGCGCTGGGGACAACCCCCACAACGGCGTGGGTTCCGGTCGGTTCCTGTCGCCGTCGCGGCCCACTGTGGGCGCATGACGACATCGCCCAAGGCTCGCCTGAGCCGAAATGAAATCGGCGCCCTCGGTGAGCAACTTGCCGTCGAGCACCTGCACGGACTCGGTCTGCGGATCGTGGCACGCAATTGGCGTTGCCGGTACGGCGAGCTCGACGTGATTGCCGCCGAAGGCGCCGACACCCTGGTCTTCGTCGAGGTGAAGACCCGCACCGGGGATTGGTTCGGCGGCGTCGCGGAAGCGGTGACGCCGCAGAAGGTGCGCCGGATCCGGCGCCTTGCGGGGTTGTGGCTCGCTGGTCAGGAGTCGGGTTGGTCGCAGATTCGGATCGACGTCATCGGTGTTCGGCTGGGGCGCAGTCGTACTCCCGAAGTTACTCATGTCCGCGGGGTGGGCTGATGGCGCTGGGACGGGCGTTCTCAGTCGCCGTCCGGGGCCTCGACGGGGATATCGTGGAGATCGAAGCCGACATCACCGCCGGCCTTCCCGGTGTGCACCTGGTGGGCCTGCCCGACGCCGCCCTGCAGGAGTCCCGGGATCGGGTTCGGGCGGCGATCACCAACTGCGGCAACACCTGGCCGATGTCCCGACTCACGCTCGCGCTCTCGCCGGCCACGCTGCCCAAGACCGGATCCCTCTATGACATCGCCCTGGCGTGCGCGGTGCTCTCCGCCGAGCGCAAGAAGCCCTGGGACCGGCTGGAGAAGACGGTGCTGCTCGGCGAACTCGCCCTTGACGGCAGGATCCGACCGGTGCGCGGCGTGCTGCCGGCAGTGCTGGCCGCCAAACGGCAGGGCTGGCCCGCGATCGTGGTGCCGCTGCCTAATCTGGCCGAGGCCAGCCTGGTGGACGGTATCGAGGTGCTCGGCGTCGGCGATCTGCGACTCCTGCACCAGTGGTTGGATAGTGGCACCGGGCTGACGAGCAGGGTTGCCACACCACCGCCCGAGGACCAACCGATTGCCGATCTCGCTGATGTAGTGGGGCAGTCGCAGGCGCGTTTCGCCGTCGAAGTAGCTGCCGCCGGTGCCCACCATCTCATGCTGACCGGCCCGCCTGGAGTGGGCAAAACCATGCTGGCGCAACGACTTCCGGGCCTGCTGCCTGATCTGACCGACGACGAAGCACTGGAAGTGACGGCGATTCACTCGGTTGCGGGTCTACTCTCAGAGCGGGTACCGCTGGTCACCAGGCCGCCGCTGATCGCGCCGCATCATTCCTCCAGTGTCGCCGCACTCGTCGGGGGCGGCTCGGGGCTCGCCCGGCCGGGGGCGATCAGTCGGGCCCATCGCGGAGTACTTTTCCTCGACGAGTGCGCCGAGATCCGGGTTACCGCATTGGAAGCGCTTCGAACGCCTCTGGAGGATGGCGAGATTCGGCTAGCCCGCCGCGACGGTGTGGTGCGATATCCGGCCCGGTTCCAGTTGGTGATGGCAGCCAACCCGTGCCCCTGCGCGCCCACCGATCCGCGGCACTGCACCTGCACATCGTTGGAGAAGCGTCGCTATCTGGGCAAGCTTTCCGGACCACTGCTCGACCGGGTCGATCTGAGGGTGCAGATGCACACCGCACGGGCCGGAGCCTTCGCGCCGGAGGCTGCTGAAAGCAGTGCGGCGGTTCGCGCCCGGGTTGCAGAGGCGCGCCTTTCCGCGGCGGCCCGGTGGCAGCCCCATGGGTTCACCACCAACGCGGAAGTGAGCGGCGCGATTCTGCGCCGCCGGTTTCGGCTGAGCGCACCGGTGATGGCGCCACTGCGAACCGCTCTGGATCGCGGACTGCTGAGCATCCGTGGCGTGGATCGCTCACTGCGCGTCGCGTGGACCCTTGCCGACCTGGCCGGCCGCACGACCCCGGATCTCAACGACGTGTCGGTGGCCCTGAGTTTCCGGCAGACGGAGATCACACCGTGAGTACCGAGAACGAGATGATGGCCTGGGCCTACCTGTCCCGTGTCGCCGAAGCGCCGTGCGCTGACATGGTGCGCCTGGTCGAGGGCGTTGGACCGGTAGAAGCCGCCGAGCGGATCCGGCGGGCCGACGTTGATGAAACTCTAGTGAATTCCACTGCTGCCCGACGTGACATTGATTGCGCAGCAGAGGATCTAGAACTTCTCAAGCGTCGCGGCGGTCGGCTGATCACGCCCGGGGATGACGAGTGGCCCGGACTGGCTTTTACGTCATTTCGAGGGGCTCCGGTGCGTGACCGGCCGCAGGGCCGGGCGCCGCTCGTGCTCTGGGCGATCGGACCACTGCGACTGGACGACGTCGCCGAGCGTGCCGCGGCAATTGTCGGAACGCGTGCTTGCACGGCCTACGGTGAACATGTCGCTGCAGAACTCTCGGCAGGTCTGGCCGACCATGATGTGGCCATCGTCTCCGGTGGTGCCTACGGTGTCGACGGGGCCGCGCACCGAGCTGCACTGGCCGCCGATGGCATGACGGTGGCGGTGCTGGCAGGAGGAGTTGACGTGCTCTATCCCGCCGGACACTCCGCGTTGCTGCACAGGGTCGGCGCAACCGGCCTGTTGCTCAGCGAGTACCCGCCGGGCGTGCGTCCAGCGCGGCACCGCTTCCTCACCCGCAACCGACTGGTTGCTGCGCTCTCAGGTGCAACCATCGTGGTGGAAGCCGGGATCCGCAGCGGCGCGGCGAGCACCGCGGCCTGGGCGCGCGCACTCGGCCGGGTGGTGTGCGCGGTGCCTGGGCCGGTCACTTCGGCGGCATCGACCGGCTGCCACGTCCTGCTGCGGGCCGGTGCGGAACTCGTTACGCGCGCCGACGAGGTTCGCGAAATCATCGGACGAGCGGGCGAACTCGCCGAAGAGGAGACCCGGCCGGCGAACCCGTTGGACGCGTTGACCGACATCGAACGCCAGGTATACGAGGCATTGCCGGGCCGTGGGATCCGAACTACCGATGAGATCGCCGTGGCCTCCGGAATAGCGCCCGAAGCCATCCTGGGCCCGCTGGCAATGCTGGAGATCGCCGGGCTCGTCGAACGAGTCGATTCCCGGTGGCGGCTGGCCAGGACAATGCGATAGCGCTCAGGAGGAGCTCGACGGCACAAGGTCGGCATCCGGTAGGTCGCCGCCGCCCGGTACCTGTGCCGCCGATCTCGATGTCACGGCGTGCATGCGTTCGGAGTAGGCGGGCCGCGACCGCACCTTCAGCGGCCACCAGAACCACGGCCCGAGAATCGCCGCGATCGACGGCGTCATCAGCGATCGCACGATCAAGGTGTCCAGCAGCAGACCGATGCCGATGGTGGTGCCGCCCTGTCCGACGTTGAGAAGATCGCCGGCGGCCATCGACCCCATGGTGAATGCGAACACCAGGCCCGCCGCGGTGACGACACTGCCGGTGCTGCCCATGGAACGGATGATCCCGGTGTTGATGCCCGCGCCGATCTCCTCCTTGAATCGGGACACGAGCAACAGGTTGTAGTCGCTGCCTACGGCCATCAGGATGATGACAGCGAACGCCAGCACGATCCAGTTCAGTTCCATGCCGATCAGGCGTTCCCATATCAGCACCGACAGGCCGAATGCGGCGCCCAATGAGATCACCACCGTGCCGACGATCACCATCGACGCGACGAGTGCCCTGGTAAGGATCAGCATCACGATGAAGATCAGGGTCAGTGCGGCGAACGCAGCGATCATGGTGTCGTACTTCGCGCCGGACTGAATGTCGCGGTAGGTAGCCGCGGTGCCGGTCAGGTAGACGTCCGCCTCCGCCAATGCAGTGCCCTTGATGGCTTCGTGCGCGGCGACCAGTTGGTCGTCGACCACGGAAATGCCCTCCTCAGAGGCTGGGTCGACGTCGTGGGTGATGATCAGCCGCGCGGCCTTTCCGTCCGGGGACAGGAAGAGCTTCAAGCCCTTCTGGAAGTCAGGGTTGGCGAACACCTCCGGGGGCAGATAGAAGTAGTCGTCGCTCTTTGATGCGTCGAATGCCTCACCCATCGCGGTCGCGGTGTCGGTCATCTGCTGCATCTGGGTGATAAGCCCGTCGAAACTGCTCTCAATGGTCTGCAGCGTGCCCTGCATCGCGGTGGCCGTTGCGATGATCGGCGGGAATTGCGAGACAAGCTGAGGGACGAGGGCGTTCATATCGTCCATGCCGCCGATCACGCCGTCCATGCCGCCGAGAAGCGATTCCATGTTGGTGCGCAGCGCTGTCATGTTCTGGCTGAAAGTGTCGACGCCGTCGGAGGCATCGAACACTGCCCGAATGCCGTCGCAGACCGTGATGTTGATGCAGTGGGGTTCCCAGTAAAAGTAGTTTCGCAACGGCCGGGCCGCATCGTCGAAGTCGGCCAGGTTGTCGCGAATCTCGTCGAGCGTGCCCTGCATGACGGTGACGTCGTCGACGGTGAGTCGTGCGGTGTCCAGCGCGCCGCGTGCGGTGCCGACGGTGGTGTCCATCGCGCCGGAGAGTCGTTCCATCAACTGCTGCATCTGGGTCATCGAGGCGATCATCGACCCGAGATCATCGGACATTCCGCTGATGTCACCGACCCGTTGCTTGAGGAACTGCAGGTTCTGGGTGATCGGTACCGAGGACATGCTGATCTGGTACGGAATCGAGCTGTGCGCGATCGGGGAACCCAGGGGGCGGGTGATGCTCTGGACCATCGCGATGCCCTCGATGCGGAACAGCGCCTTGGCGACCCGGTCGAGAACGATCATGTCGGTGGGGTTGCGCATGTCGTGGTCGGATTCGATCGTCATGATGTCGGGGTTGAGTCGCGCTGAGCTGAAGTGCTTTTCGGCTGCGGCGTAGCCGACGTTGGCCGGGACGTCGGCGGGGATGTAGTGCCGGTCGTTGTAACTCGTCTTGTAGCCGACCATCGCCAGGATGCCGAGGAGAACGACGGCGGTCGATGCCGCGAGGATCGGTTTGGGCCAGCGCACGGTCGCGGTTCCGACTTTGCGCCACCCCCGGGTCTTGAGCATGCGTTTGGGTTCCAGCAGCCCGAACCGGCTGCCGACGACGAGAACGGCGGGGGCGGCGGTCAGCGCGGCCGCCAAGACGATGATGAGTGCGATCGCTGACGGATAAGCCAGGGAGTTGAAATAGGCCAGGCGGGTCAGTCGCAGGGTCAACATGGCGCCCGCGACGGTCAGGCCGGAACCCAGGATGACGTGGCCGACGCCGTGGAATGCCGTGTAGTACGCCTGTTCCGGTTCCTCGCCGTTCTGTCGGGCTTCGTGATAGCGCCCGATGAGGAAGATCGCGTAGTCGGTGCCGGCGGCGATCGCCAGGGCGGTCAGCAACGGGACCGAGAACGTCGAGAAGTCGATGAGGTTGAGGTGACCGATCAGAGCGACCGCCCCGCGCGCGGAACCCATTTCGATGCCGACGATGACAAGGATGAGCAACACGGTGCTCACCGACCGGTAGACCAGTGCCAGCATGATCGTGATGACGATCATGGTGACCACGGTCATTTTGATCATGCCGCTGTCGCTGGCTTCCAAAGAGTCTGTGGTGAGGGGAGCAGGGCCGGTGACGTAGGCGTTCAGGCCGGCGGGCGGCGGGTTGTCGTGGATGATCTCGCGGACCGCCTCCACCGATTCGTTGCCCTGCGTGCTGCCCTGGTCACCGACGAGGTTGAGTTGGACGTAGGCGGCTTTGCCGTCGCTGCTCTGCACACCGGCGGCGGTGATCATGTCGCCCCAGAAATTCGCGACATGCTCGACGTGTCGGGCATCAGATTCGAACTCGGCCACCAGCGTGTCGTAGTACCGGCGTGCGTCGTCACCGAGCGGTTCGTCGCCGATCAGGACGACCATGGCGATGCTGTCGGAGGTGGACTCCTGGAATTTCGCCCCCATCCGCTTGGCGGCGATCACCGCCGGGGCGTCCTGCGGCGACATCGACACGGCGTTGGCCATGCCGACCTTCTCGACCTGGGGGATCAGCAGGTTCAGCGCTGCCGTGATGGCGACCCAGGCGAGGATGATGGGTACCGCCAAGGCGCGGATCGTCCGGGGGATCGCCGGTCGCGTGCCATGGGCGGCCACGCGACTCATGCGGCTTTGTCCAGACAGAAGACCTGGGCGTCGGGCCCTTCGGCGAGTTCCTCGGCAACGAGGGTGTCGTTGACCAGGATGCGGCAGCCGAGGACAGCGCTGTCACCCTGGGCGACGACATTGGCCAACATCCCGGGATCGGTGGTGCTCACCGTCACCGACCAGGGCAGCGAAGTGAAGCCCGCTTCCAGGGTCTTGCCGTTGACGTCGAGATAGCTGACCCGGCCCGACGCATCGGTTGGGCCGGTGATCTCGTAGGTCACTCGCTTGGTGTTGATCGGCACGATGGCATCTGCCTGCATCGTTGCGCCCACGTAGGGCTTATCGGAGTCGAAGAAGGTGCGCAGCCGGCCCACGACCGCCACCGCGACCACGAGGGCCACCAGGATCACCAGGACCACCCAGAATCGTTTCATCAGCCCGGCGGCGGATGCCTTAGTCGTCGCGGATGCCTTAGTTGTCATCGTGTTCGACCGTCCGATCAAAACCTCTGCGCGCGCCGTAGATCGGCGCAACGGGTTGCCTCATATTGATACCATAGGGGGTATGGTATACCTGATTCATCCCAGCGGAGAGAGGAATCCCATGTGTAGTGCCGCGAAGTGCCGCGTCTGCGGAAAGACGACATGGAAGGGATGCGGGATGCATGTCGATGCCGTCAAGGCCACCGTGCCCGCGGGGCAGTGGTGCGGCGGCAAGCACGTTGGCGGTGAAGACGTCGCGGCACCGCCACGGCGCGGTTGGATGTTCTGGAAGAAGAACGGCTGACATCGATGGCCACCGGAAGTCGCCCCGTTCGGTTCAGGTCGACGGTGATTCTCTTGGCCGCGGTGTTGATGGCCCCGCCTGGCGTCGCCGCGGTGTTAATGGCGGCAACCGGTGTCGCCGCGGCCGACGCCACCGACGACTACCCGATACCGAACCGGATGCTGCGGACCACCTGCACGGCCGAGCAGATCTTGGCTGCCGTGCGGGACGTCCGGCCGGTCTACTACGAGCGCTACATGATCGACTACAACAACAAGTCACCGGAGGTGCAGACCGCCGCCCGCGACCGCATCCACTGGTTCTTGTCGATGGACTATGCCGGCCGGCGGCAGTACTCCGAGAACATCGCCACCGACATCTACTACGAGCAACTGGCCTTCGCGTGGCCCAACTGGGCGAAGCTGTTTTTCAACAACAAGGGTGTGGCCGCCCGCGCCACCGACGTCTGTGCGCAGTATCCGGTGGACGATCCCGGCGTCTGGAACTGGTGAGACACGCCAGTGCCGGCTGACCGGTAGGTCGGCGTAAGTCTGCGACGGTATGGGGTGTGGAGGGTCCGGAGGCATACGCGGGGGTCCTGGAGGAGTACGCCGAGCACCTCGCGCTGGAGCGCGGCCGCTCCGAGCACACCCGCCGGGCGTACCTGGCCGATCTGCGGTCGTTGTTCTCCTTTCTCGACGAGCGCGCTCCGGGTGCCGGACTTGACGCGCTGAGTCTGCCGATGCTGCGAGCGTGGCTGGCAGCGCAGGCCACCTCCGGCGCGGCCCGCACCACAGTGGCCCGGCGCACCTCAGCGGCGAAGACATTTACCTCCTGGGCGACCCGCCGCGGCCTACTGCCCGCTGATCCGGCAAGCCGGCTGCAGGTGCCCAGGACCCGGCGCACCCTGCCAGCGGTCTTGCGTCAAGACCAGGCCCTGGCCGCCATGGACGCCGCCGACCTTGGCGCCGAGCAGGGCGATCCGCTGGCGCTGCGCGACCGGCTGATCGTCGAAATGCTGTACGCCACCGGGATCCGGGTCAGTGAATTGTGTGGACTGGACATCGACGACGTCGACACCGGTCGGCGGCTGCTGCGGGTGCTGGGAAAAGGCAATAAGGAACGCACCGTCCCCTTCGGCACGCCGGCGGGTTCAGCCCTGGGCGCCTGGCTCGCCGACGGCCGGCCCGCGCTCATGACGCCTGAGTCCGGACCCGCCCTGCTGCTGGGGCCGCGTGGGCGCCGACTCGACCCGCGACAGGCCCGCACCGTGGTGCACCAGACCATGTCGGCGGTTCCCGGCGCCCCCGATATCGGGCCGCACGGCCTGCGCCACAGCGCCGCCACCCACCTGCTCGAGGGCGGGGCCGATTTGCGCGTCGTCCAAGAGTTGCTGGGCCACACCAGCCTGGCCACCACCCAGCTTTACACCCACGTCACCGTCGCTCGGCTGCGCGCGGTCCACGACCAGGCTCACCCGAGGGCATAGCTAATTCAGTGGTCAGGGGCGTGCGGGGTTTAGGGGCGTGCGGGGTTTAGGGGCTTGAGCCGGACCGGCGTGGTGACGAGTAACCCCAGCGGATCGACGTAGTTCGCTCGCGCGGCCGGACCCCACATCGCGCCCCAGTGCAGGCACGCCGTCGTCGGACAGCCCGCATGTCCGCGTTCCAACCGCCCCAATGCGCTTGACGACTCCACCGCCTGTCCCGGCCGCACAGTAGCGGCCACCGGCTCGTAACTGGTTCGCAGCCCGCCTGGATGATCCACCGAAACCACCGGCCGGCCCGCCAGTACCCCGGCGAACACCACGGTTCCCGGTCCGGCGGCGTACACCGGCTGACCTGGGCCGCCAATCAGGTCAACGCCCCGGTGGCCGGGCCGCCAGTTAGGTACGGGTCCATCGAATGCCCGGCTGACCATTGGTATCCCCGGCCGCAGCGGCCACTGCAGCCGCAACTCCTCGCCGCGGGCCGGCGCCGCGCAGACCACCGCCACAGCCACCGCCACCAGAAATCGCATCTGCCCAGTTGAGCGGTCTGGAGCCGACTGTGGAGTACGCAATGCCCCCGGTTGTGCACAGCTTCCGCACTGGGGACAAAGCACCCCTTCCCGCGGTGTAAACTCACGAACGCAACTCGTATGAACGGGTTGACTTCGCGCGTCTGTACGCGATGTCGATACCCCGGTTTTCTGGGGGTGACATTCGCCGCGCATGCCGGTTGGTCTCGTCCGGAGGGTTT
>SYAA01000124.1 GCA_005789055.1 Actinomycetota bacterium | reverse complement strand
GGCGCCAACGATCCGCGCTGCAAGGTCCTGATCGTGATGGGCCGGACCAACCCGGACGCCGCGTCCCACCAGCAGCAGTCAATGATCCTGGTGCCCACGGACACCCCGGGGGTGGACATCGTGCGCTCCACGTCGGTGTTCGGCTGGCAGGACCAACACGGCCATGCCGAAGTGCTCTACTCAGGCGTCCGGGTCCCGGCGTCGAATCTGCTCGCAGAGGAAGGCATGGGTTTCGCGATCGCCCAGGCCCGGTTGGGTCCGGGCCGCATTCATCACTGCATGCGCGCAATCGGGGTGGCTGAGCGTGCGCTGGCACTGATGACCGAACGGGCCCGCACCCGGATCGCCTTCGGGAAGCCACTCGCCGAGCAGGGCATGGTCCAGCAACAGATCGCATTGTCCCGCAATGAGATCGACCAGGCCCGGTTGCTGTGTGAGAAGGCCGCGTGGACGATCGACGAGCACGGCAACCGCGCGGCGTTCAGCCTGGTATCTCAGATCAAAGCGGTGGCTCCACTGATGGCCTGCACGGTGATCGACCGCGCCATTCAGGTGCACGGCGGCGGCGGCGTGAGCGACGACTTCCCGTTGGCACGGATGTACGGCTGGCACCGCGCCATGAGAATCTTCGACGGGCCCGACGAGGTACACATCCGCACCGTCGCACGCGCCGAGATCGGCCGGGAGAAAAGCGCACTGGCCGCAGCGGTGACCGGCGGGTGAGCCGGGTCAGCGGGACCGACCACGAAAGGCTCTCCGGGGCATGGAACTTCCGCGATGTGGCCCAGACGACGGAGATCCTGCCGGGTCGGCTGTTCCGGTCTAGCGAGTTGAGCAAGCTCGACGACCTCGGCCGCGACGCGCTCACGGCACTCGGCGTGACCGATGTGGCCGATCTACGTTCCCCGGCTGAGTTGGCGCGGCGCGGCCCCGGCGCGGTGCCCAATGACGTTGTGCTCCATCACCTTCCGTTCCCGGAGGTCTCGCATACGCATTCCGAATCCGGGGAGCCCGAAGAAGCGCCGCACGAGACCGCCTGGCAGAAGATGATGACGGAGTACTCCGACTCTGAACCCGCCGAGGCGGGACAGCGGTGGATGACAAACGAATACGAGCGGTTCCCCACACTGGGCGGCGCACAGCGCGCGGTGAAGAAGATCATCACGCTGTTGGCAGACGACAAAGCCGTACTGGTGCACTGCTTCGCCGGTAAAGACCGCACCGGGTTCGCCGTCGCGGTCGCACTCGAGGCCGCCGGCGTTGATCGCGACGCGATCCTCAACGATTATCTGCACAGCAATGGCGCAACCGCCCGGTTGCGCGATCACATTCTGCAGACCACGCGCAGCCGTGAGGGCGTGACGGACGAGGTCGTGTCGTTCATGCAGTCGCGACTCACCGATGAGGTGCTCGGGGTGCGAGAGGACTATCTGAGCACGTCCCGGCGCGTTGTCGACGAGAACTACGGGGGTCTGGACGCCTACCTGCGGGCGTCCGGGGTGAGCATCGACGACGTGGCGCGGCTGCGCACAGCGCTACTGGGTTAGCACGACTTAATGGGTTAGCACGACGCCGACGACCCAGGCCGCGGTGGCGATTAGCCCGCCGGCCAGTTCTACCCCCACCGACAGCGCCGCACCTTTGACGGCGTGCACCGTCGACGCCCAGGCCCGATGGCGGTCGCGGCGGGTTGCCAACTCGGCCAGGTAGACCCCGGCCACGAACCCGACCAGCAGACCGACCACCGGGATCACGAAGAACCCGATCACGCCGGCCACCGCGCCGGCGGTCAGCGTCCACCCACTGACGTCGGCCGCGCGCATCCGTTTGACCGGCCACAGGTACTTCACCAGCAGGCTCGCCGCCAAGACTGCGGTGGCGATACCGAGGACCACCCAGGCGGGGGTGGCCTGCTCGACAAATGCCCACACCGCGATCGCCGCCCAGACCAGCAGGGTGCCCGGCAGAAATGGCACCAGGATGCCGACGAGGCCGATCGCGATCGCCACGGCGACGAGGATCAGGCCGCCGATGCTCATCGGACGAACCTACCGAAGCATCATCGGTGACGCGTGCGGGTGTGCCGGTAAGTTCGTCGGGTGAGCACCCGCCGCAAGGTCGGCATACTGGCGATCTGCTGCCTCAGTGTGCTGATGACGATCATGGATCTCACCATCGTCAACCTCGCGATTCCGTCGATTCGCACCGAACTGGGCGCCACCGCCGCGCATGCGCAGTGGACCATCGCCATCTACGCACTGGGCGTGGCATCCCTGCAGTTGCTAGGTGGTGAGGCCGGCGACAGATTCGGTCGCCGACGGGTCTTGCAGATCGGTACGACCGTCTTCATGCTCGGCTCGCTGCTGTGCAGTCTGGCCCCCACCATCGACGTCCTCATCGCCGCGCGCTTAATTCAGGCGGTCGGCGCCTCGATGATGAATCCGGTCGCACTGGCGATCATCAGCCAGGTCTTCGTCGAACCCGCCGAGCGAGCCCGCGCCATCGGAATCTGGGGGGCGGTATTCGGCGCCGCGCTGGCCCTGGGGCCCATCGTTGGCGGCTTGCTCATCGAGACCGTCGGCTGGCGCGGGGTGTTCTGGATCAATCTCCCGATCGGTGCGGTGGCCGTGGTCGCATGCGCGCTGCTCGTGCCGGACAGTGGAACCTCGACCAGTCGGGGCACTGATCTGCTCGGGCAGTTGCTGGCTACCGGCAGCCTGTTCGGCCTGGTATTCGTCCTGATCGAGAGCCCCGGCCGGGGCTGGACACATCCCTGGATACAGGTGACTGCAGCCGCCTCGGTCTTGGCCTTCCTGGGCTTCCTGCGCCACGAGTCACGGCACGCTGATCCGTTCATCGACCTTCGGCTCTTCCGATCCACACCCTTCGCAGCGGCAACGGCGATCGCCCTGAGCGTCTTCACTGTGTGGGGAGCGTTTCTGTTCATGATGTCGATTTACCTTCAGGGGTGGCGAGGTTACACCGCTGTGCACGCAGGACTGTTGCTTCTGCCGGTGGGCATCGCCGTCCTAGTGTTCTCGCCGATTTCGGGCCGACTGGTCGGCCGGTTCGGAAACCGGCCGCCACTGCTGATCGCCGGACTGATGACCGTGGTGATGTCAGCGATGCTGGCATTTCTGGACCCGACGGCACCGCGGTGGCTGCTGATCCTGATCTGCGTCGCCTTCGGCATCACCTTCGGGATGGTCACGGTACCGATTAACTACGCCGCGGTAAGCAGTGTGCCGCAGGACCGAGCTGGTTCGGCCGCGGGCGTCACCAGCACCGGCAAGCAGATCGGCATCAGTCTCGGAGTCGCATTCAGCGGGGTGCTGGCCACGGGTGCGTTATCGCCCCCGGCAGGTGATTTCACCATCGCCGCCCGACCGCTGTGGATATTCACCCTCGCACTGGGGCTGGCAATCGCCGCGCTGGGAACGATTAAAGCTTGAACGAAGCCCGCTTCGCCGCCGACATATCGTCGATCGTCGACCACTGCGCCGCGACATCATCGACGCTGGGCACCTCGTCGAAGGTGACGCCCTCGTTCTGAAACAGCGCCGTGCGCTGAACCTTGCCGCCGCCGACGATGAACACCGAGGCGCTGTCGGGGACTTCTTCAGTGCACAGGTAGGCGACCACCGGTGCGACGTATTCCGGAGTCAGCTTCTCCAAGATCTCCGGCGGCATGATGTCCTCGGTCATCCGAGTGGCCGCGATCGGCGCGACGGCGTTGGACTTGATGTTGTACTTGGCGCCCTCCTGGGCGAGGGTGTTGATCAACCCGACCAGACCGAGTTTGGCGGCGCTGTAGTTGGCCTGACCGAAGTTGCCGAACAGTCCGCTGGTGGAGGTGGCCACCACGATGCGGCCGTAACTCTGCTCGCGGAAATGCGGCCAGGCGGCGCGAATGACGTTGTAGCCGCCGTAGAGATGGACCTTGAGCACCGAGTCCCAGGACTCGGCGGTCATCTTGTGGAACGTGCCGTCGCGCAGGATGCCGGCGTTGCTCACCACGCCGTGGATGGCGCCGAACTCCTCGAGTGCGGTTTTGACGATGTTCTCCGCACCCGCGGCGTCAGCGACGGAGTCATAGTTGGCCACCGCACGCCCACCGGCCGCCTTGATGTCGGCGACCACCTGATCGGCCATCGCCGAGCCGGCGCCGGTTCCGTCCCGGGCACCACCGAGGTCGTTGACGACCACGCTGGCACCCTCGCGAGCCAGGGTCATGGCGTATTCGCGGCCCAGTCCGCCGCCTGCACCGGTGACGGCGATGACTCGGTCCTGCACTCCTGGCATGGGGGTCCTCTCTCGGGTTGCTGCGGGGTCATTCACCGCCGTGGGCCATGGTAGCCAGTCGCGTTTCCGGCGATTCGGCCCGCCTCATGCGAGGGTGTCGGGCATGGAATCCGGCATGAAATGGGGTAGAGAATTCGGCCGTCGCCAAGTGCTCGCGGCGGGGGCGGTACTGACCGTGTTGACCGCATGCAGCCGTCCCAACGGCCAGACGCCCGTCCCGGTCGAGAACCAGTTCGCCACACTGGAGGACCGCTACAACGTGAAGGTCGGTGTTTACGGACATAATCTCGGTTCGAACCGGAGGCTCAGTTACCGCGCGGACGATATGTTCGCCACCTGTTCGACGTTCAAGGCCTACGTCGCCGCCGCGATCCTGCAGAAGGTTCAGCAAGGCGAATTGAAGTTGACCAACGAGGTCTTGATCGACCCGACGATGCTCGTTCCAGTCGCCTCACCGATCACCGAACCCAACGTCGGCGGATCGATGCCGCTGTCGGATCTGTGTGCGGCGGCGGTCCGGCAAAGCGACAACACCGCCACAAATCTGATGCTGGAAATCCTCGGCGGCCCGCAATCGGTCACCGAATTCGCCCGCTCCGTCGGTGACGAGCGGACCTGGATGGTCCGCTGGGAACCGGAACTGAATTCCGCGCTGCCGGGTGACCCCCGCGACACCACGACGCCGCGAGCGATGGGCACCGGGTTCCTGAACATGCTCACCGGCGAGGTGCTCGATGAACCGAACCGCGCTCAACTCAACGAGTGGATGAGCACCATCGTCACCGGGGACACCCGTATCCGGGCCGGTCTGCCGCCCGGTTGGGTCATCGCGGATAAGACCGGGGCCGGCGACTTCGCCAGCACCAACGACATCGGGGTGGCCTCCGGCCCGAAAGGCGAACGCCTGGTGCTGTCGGTGATGACCCGGACTCGCTCGGACAATCCCGACACCACCCGGTCGGAGGCGCTGATCGCCGATATCACCCGGGCGGCCGTACCCTGGCTGCTCGCTTAGCCCTCACGCTGCGCGATAACGAAGGTGGAGAACCCGTCCTGATAGTCCTCTTCGGGTACCTCGGTCCAGCGGTTCAGCCTGCGCATCTCGTCGGTAGATGAGGTGCCGGACGCGTCCCACCCGTGCGCGCCGAGCCACTCGGTGGCGTCGGCCCGGTCCGGGTCGTTGTAGGTCAGCTCGGCGATGTCGACATTGCGCTCGATACCGATATCGTCGGCCATCTTCTGCCAACGCTCCCGCATCCGCTCGCGGCGCTCTTCGTCATGATGGCGGATCGCCTCCACCGACAGCCGACTACCCGGGGCGCTGAGTGTGGTGATCTGCTCGAAAAGCCGGTCCTGGGCGTCAGCGGGCAGGTACATCAACAGGCCTTCAGCCAGCCACGCGGCGGGACGAGTGGTATCAAACCCGGCCGCCTTCAGCGCTGCCGGCCAGTCCTGCCGAAGGTCGATCGGCACCTCGCGGCGCACCGCGGTTGGCTCGGCACCGCACTCCGCCAGTGCCGCCGCCTTGTACTCGAGCACCATGGGTTGATCGATCTCGTAGACCACGGTGCCCGCCGGCCACTCCAGCCGGTAGGCACGGGAGTCCAGACCCGAAGCCAGGATCACCACCTGACGTATCCCGGCGGCGACGGCGCCGGCGAAGAACGCATCGAAGAAATGGGTGCGCACGGCCTGATAACCGAGCATGTTCTCGAAGATCGCCGCAATCTCGGGGTCCGCCGATTTGATCCGCTCCGCCACCGAGTCGTCGAGGAAGTTCTCCCACATTCCAGCGCCGGCACCGGCCACCAGGGCACGGGCGTAGGGGTCGCGAATCAGTGGGTCGGCGCTCTCGGTCTCCCGGGCCCGGGCGGCGGCCACCATCACCGCGGTCGATCCGACACTGGTGGCGATGTCCCAGGTGTCGTCGTTGCTGCGCAGGTTGCTCACGACGCCGACTCTAGAGCAGCGGTACTCAGAGCAGGCGGCGCAGAATCTTCATGGCCCGGTCGGTGTAGGGCGGGTACAGTAGGCTCGGGTCGGGTTTAGCCGGCTTGGACAACACGGCGCGGCGGTGACTGAGTGCCTCGAAGCCCCACTGTCCGTGGTAGGCACCCATCCCGCTGGCACCGATTCCGCCGAACGGCAACTGCGGAACAAGGCAGTGCATCGCGATGTGGTTGATCACCGCTCCGCCCGACGGCATCCGGTCGACCAGATCGCGGCCAACGTCCTGGGAAGCGGTGAAGACGTACAGCGCCAGTGGCTTCGGCCTGGAGTTGACGAACGCGACCGCCTCCTCGGTCGATCCGACGGTGATGATCGGGAGGATCGGTCCGAAGATCTCCTCGGCCATCACCGGGTCGTCCGGCGCGGGGTCGACGATCACGGTGGGGTCGATACTCAGTGTCGAGCGGTCCGAACCGCCGCCGGTAACGACCTTGCCGGTAGTAGTGGCCAGCAACGAGACCAACCGGTCGAACTGGCGCTCGTTGACGATTCGCAGCGACGGGTTGGTCTGGTCGGCGCGGAATTTGGCGATCGTGGCCACGATCTTCTCGGTGAGTTCCCGGGCGATCGCGCGGTCGGCCAGAACGTAATCGGGCGCGATGCTGGTCTGGCCTGAGTTGAGCAGCTTTGTCCAGGCGATCCGCCGTGCCGTCACGTCCAGGTCGGCATCGGGCAG
>SYAA01000123.1 GCA_005789055.1 Actinomycetota bacterium | reverse complement strand
GGACCGACTCTGGGCACAAAGCAGGGGCCGGGGTGATCGAAGATGGGCGATGGTTCCGGTCGGTATCAAACCCGGCGGCGACCTGCAATACGTGATTCTTCGGGCAAAGGACTTCGCGGGGTACGGATTCCACTCGGTGGTCATTGGAACGTCGGGTGCCGGCAAATCGGAATACTTCCTCTCGCTATGCAATGGGATCGCCCTGACGCACTCGCCCGAAAGTTTCATCGTGGTCTTCGTCGATATGAAATTCGAGTCGGCGGCTCAGGATCTAGAGGGCCTGCCGCACGTCGCGGGTTCGTTGTCGAACCTGGGTAATGATGATCGCCATCTGGCGGACCGGATGCGAAAAGCAATAGACGGTGAAATCGCCCGCCGCTATCGGCTTTTCAAGGATTCCGGCGCACGTGACGCAAACGAATATGAGGAGATGCGACTCGCTGGCCGGGACTTGGAACCGGTGCCCATCCTGCTGGTCATTATCGACGAATACCTCGAACTCTTTCACCACCACCCCGATTGGATCGATCTTGTGATCCATATCGGGCAGGAAGGCCGTGGCTGCAATGTCTTCTTTACCCTGGGGGGCCAGCGTCTTGACCTGTCATCGCTGAGTAAGGCGAAAAGCAATATCGCTTTCCGCGTGGCGCTTCGGGCCGAGACCGCCGAGGATTCCCGCGATGTCATCGGCAGTGATGCTGCACTGCACCTGCCCGCGGGGGAGAACGGCTACGCACTTCTCAAAGTCGGTCCCCGCGAGCTGGAGCCGTTCCGGTGCTTCTATGTTTCCGCGCCATACGTCGTACCACGGATCACCGCTCGGAATGATGCTGCCGTCACCGTAGGATTCACCGCGCCGAGATCTTTGACGTGGGAGTACCAACCGCTCCCTGCGAATGACGCTGCGGGCGTTCTAATAACCGATGAGACCCAGGGGCCCGACGAGTATCTCTATCATCCGGATGGTTTCAAGAAGAAGAAACTGCTCGACGTCATCCGGGAGTCGCTTGCCTCTCATCCGGCGCGGCCTCCACACCGGATCTGGCTTCCGCCTCTCGATACCAGTGAGACAGCCGACGAACTCGTTAGTCGGTGGCGCGGCAAGCCGTGGTGGTCGGATTACGGCGAGAATCCAGGACTGGTCTTCCCGGTCGGTGTCGAAGACCTTCCACAGGAGCACGCGCAAAGGGTGCACGTGATCGACGCCGAAATGGACAATGTCATGGTGGTGGCTACCGCCCAGCGCGGAAAGTCGACCACGCTGATGACAATGATCACGGCCGCAGCCTTGATGTACCGCCCGGAACGTGTGACGTTTTTCTGCGTCGGTGCCGCGTTGTATCCGGTTGCTGATTATCCACACGTGGCGGGTGTCGTGAGCCTCATCGATATCGAGGGTGTATCGCGCATCCTCGCAACGATCGAAGGTGTGGTGCGTTTTCGGGAGTCATCGTTCAAGCGCTACCGGCTGGACATCGCTGAGTTTCGTGATCGCCGGTTCGGTGCGGGGGGCGACGCAACCGACCCGCAGGATAAATTCGGCGACGTTTTCTTGGTGATCGACAACTTCGGGGACCTCTACGATAAAGACAGCGCGCTCGGTGACCGCACAATTGCCATCGCGCGCCAGGGCCTTTCATACGGTGTCCATGTTGTGACCAGCGCAAGCGGCTGGCTGGTTGGCCAGAAACAGGCACTGCTCAATGTGGCTAACGCGCGCATCCAACTGCGCCTGAGCAATCCCGATGAGACGCAGATGGGAACCGGGATAGAGCATCGGCGCGCGGCCCGGCAAACTCTCGACCGGCCAGGGTTCGGCGTTACGAACGCGGGACACGAATTGTTGATCGGGCTGCCGGAGATACTCGGGCCTGACGGCGAGCGGATCGGAACCCGTGATGTCGGTGCCATGATCAACGCCCGGACCGGGGTGGGCAGACTCGAGACCCTGGCGAGGCTTCCCGAGCGAATCCCGCTCGATGACATCGTGCGGAGCCATCGCACCACCGCGGCGAATGCCGATGCATTGAACATTCCATTCGCGATCGGCGAGAGCGCACTGCAGTCGGTGGCACTTCAGACCGGTCGGGTGCCGAACCTCCTGGTGGTCGGACGCCAGGGCTGCGGCAAGACGACCACGCTGGCCGCGCTGGGCCAGGCGATTGCCGCGCAACTGTCACCCGAAACGGCGCAGATCACGATCATTGATCCGAAGACCACGCTGATCGGCAGGATTCAGGCACCCAACGTACGGGCCTACGCCTACACGCCGGAAGACATCGACCGGGTCCTGGCCGAGGTGGCGGGGATCGTGCGGGATCGGCTGCCACCGCCAGGCTTGACCCAGGAGGAGTTACTGACCCGGCCGGCATGGACGGGCCCGCATCACTTTCTGTTGATCGATGACGAACAGGAACTCCGGGGTAACAGCGTGGGTCGGCCGGCTGCGACCGCCGTGCTGTGGGACCTGATCGAACGAGGGCGCGAGACGGGCCTACACGTCTTCGCTACCCGGCTTCCGGGTAACTGGGCCGGGGTCGCGGCGATGAACCCGTTCATTCAGAAGATGACAGGGTCGCGAGCCCCGACGCTATTCATGGACAACGATCCGCAGACCGTGAAGGTGTTCGGCCGAACCAGTGCCGCCCAACTCCCACCTGGCCGAGGAGTTCTAGTACCCAACGATGGCGCGATGGAAGGGATTCTGGTGGGCACACCGGTGCCGTCCGCACTGCAATAGCGGGGGTTGCCGACGGCCTCAGCCGGCGGCGGTTTGGACTCGGCTAAAACGTTCCAACTGCGTCGGCGGACCCTCGACCGGCGTCGGGGGCATCAGCAGGGTGACCCCGTCGATCACCCGAACGACGTTGTGAGTCTGGCGATCGAAATTCAAGGTGCCGTGGGCGAAGTTCTGCACTATCCATTGCGGTTCAGCGATCTCGCCACTGGTCGGCAGACCAAGTGCTCCGAGTTCGTAGCCGAGCGAAGCCCACGCCTCATAGATCGCGCCGGTGAG
>SYAA01000014.1 GCA_005789055.1 Actinomycetota bacterium | reverse complement strand
CCACCGACCGGGTCCTCGACCGTCGCGTCCTCGGCGTAAAGCCCGACGATCTCGTCGGCGGTACCGGTCGCGACGAGCTCCAGATAGCGCTTGACGGCGCTGGCGATGTCTTCAGCACTGACCATGCTGTCACGCTACACGGGAGCCGCTAACCGGGGGCGCCGAGCGCGGAGGCAAGTTCCGCGGCCGTGGTCACCGGCAGATCGCAGACGGTGCCACGACAGATGTAGGCCGCGTCGACTCCGCGCACCCGGTCACGGCCGGACAGCAGCACGGTGGAATCCACCGCCCCGCCGACGACAACGGCGCCGCCCGGAGCGATCCGGCGTGCCGCGGCGAGCAACTCCGAATCCGCACCGGCCGTCGCCACCGCCACCTGCAGTGGCCCGCGTACCGCGGCCTCCGCCACGGCCAGCCAGTGTCCGGCCGCGCGTGGCGCCCGGTCCAGCAACGGCGAGTGAGACAGCAGTGTGGTGGCGGCCGCCTCGCGGTATCGGGTGGCGCGATCCGCATCGACGAGATGGGCGGCGGTCAGTAGTGCCTCGGCGATCGACGCGGCGCCCGACGGTGTGGCGCCGTCGACCGGATCGGCAGGACGAACCATCAGGGCCTCGGCGTCCGCAGCCGTGTCGAACCAGCGGCCGGGACGGTCGGGGTCGGCGAAGTATCTCAGCGCGAGGTCGATAAGTCCGGTGGCGTGTGTCAACCATGACTCGTCGCCGTCGAGTTGATAGAGCGCCAACAGGCCGGTGGCCAGCATGGCGTGGTCTTCGAGGATCGCCACGCTGTCGCCCACTCGACTCCCGAGGCTCGCGCGGCGTAGTCGGCCGTCGACAAGGTGGAGATCGACCACCGCGGACGCACAGCGAGCGGCGGCGTCGAGCAGGCCGCGATCCCCCAGGGCCACTCCCGCCTCAGCCAGCGCGGTGATTGCCAGCCCGTTCCACGCGGTGACGACCTTATCGTCGCGTGGCGGCTGGGGCCGGGCCGATCGTGCCGACAACAACGTCGAGCGCACCCGTTCAAAGCGGCTGGCCTCGGCCGCGATCGGGTCACTGGTGGCCGGAAGTTGCAGCACCGAAGCGCCGTGCTCGAACGTGCCGTGCTCGGTGACCCCGAAGACCTCCGCAGCCCAGCGGCCGTCGGTCTCTCCGAGCGCGTCGATCAATTGCGCCGGTGTCCAGACGTAGGTGGACCCCTCCGATCCTGCGGCGTCGGCATCCAGCGACGAGGTGAACATCTGATCCGCGCCGAGGTCGGTGATGATGAACGCCGCAGTCTCCGCGGCGATCCGCCGGGCCAGTGGATCGCCGGTTCGCCTAGCCCAGTGCGCGTACACCCGCAGCAGCAGGGCGTTGTCGTAGAGCATCTTCTCGAAGTGCGGCACTATCCAGTCGGCGTCGACGCTGTAGCGCGCGAAACCACCGGCGAGTTGGTCATAGATTCCGCCGCGGGCCATCGCGGTGCAGGTGCGTGCGACGGTATCGAGTGGCATCGGTGATCGGGTCCGCTCATGGGTGCGCAACAGTGCCTCGAGCAGAGCCGAGGGCGGGAACTTCGGCGCCGGTCCGAATCCGCCGCGGCTGGTGTCCTCGTCGCGCAGCACAGCAGCGACGGCGTGGTCACACAGGGCCTGATCAACACCAGGGGTCTGATCAACATCGGGGCCCGCACCGGGAAATCCCGATGCCATCCGGCGCAGTTCGCCGGTGATCTGCTCGGAGGCCTGTTCGACCTCGTCGCGGCGCGTCGACCAGGTCTCGGCCACCGCCGCGAGTAGTTGCAGAACTTGCGGCTTGGGGTAGTAGGTGCCGCAGAAGAACGGCCGGCCGTCGGGGGTCAGGAAACAGGTCATCGGCCAGCCTCCGTGGCCGGTCATCGCCACGGTCGCGTTCATGTAGACCGCGTCGAGGTCGGGACGTTCCTCACGGTCGACTTTGATACAGACGAAGCCATCGTTCGCGACTGCAGCGACGTCGTCGTCCTCGAATGACTCGTGGGCCATCACGTGGCACCAGTGGCAGGCCGCGTAGCCGATCGATAGCAGAATCGGGACGTCGCGGCGGGCCGCCTCTGCCAGAGCAGCGGGCGTCCACTGCTGCCAGTGCACCGGATTGTCGGCGTGCTGGCGCAGGTAGGGGCTCGTCGCGCCGGCGAGGTCGTTACCCGCTGGATTCACGCGGTGGCTCCCGGGAGTCGGCATCGTCGGGGGCGTCGAAGCTCTGCGGGACCCGCTTGAGGTGCCGGTTCATCGACCGCACCAGGATGAAGACCCCGATCAGGAGCAGCACGACGATCAACAGACCGATCGGGCTGGCTTCGCCGAACTCGGGCCCGGTGTTCGTGACCTCCTCAGCGACCAGGGTCGTCAGCGGGTAGGTCATTCGAAGATCTCGATTCCGGCGAATAGGTCGTCTTCCGGCAACTCGGCGGGCACCCGCGAGCGAGCCAGTTCGAACTCCTCGGTGGGCCAGAGGCGCTGTTGCCACTCTAGAGGGGTGGCGAAGAACCATCCTTCCGGGTCGATCTGGGTGGCGTGCGCCCGCAGTGCGTCGTCTCGCCGGGCGAAGTGGTCGGCGCAGCGCACCCGCGTGGTCACCCGTCCCGCAAGCGGGTCGTTATTGGCATCCCAGTTTTCCAGCCACCGGGCGAACGGGCCCTCGAGGCCTTTCTCGGCGAACTCGTCCTGCAGCATCTGCATACGTTGCCGCACGAAGCCGTGGTTGTAATACAGCTTGCTCACCTCCCATGGCGGCCCGGCCTCCGGGTGCTGGTGACGATCGCCCGCCGCCTCAAACGCGGCGACCGAAACCTGATGGCAGCGAATGTGATCGGGGTGGGGGTAGCCACCATTCTCGTCGTAGGTCGTCATAACGTGCGGACGGAATTCCCGGATCAACTGAACGAGCCGGGACACCGGCTCCACCAGTGGGATAGCGGCAAAGCAGCCGTCCGGCAGTGGCGGCGGCGGATCGCCCTCCGGCAGACCCGAATCGACGAATCCGAGCCAACGGTGCTCAACTCCGAGGACCTCGGCGGCCCTGGCCATCTCGTCGCGACGAACATCTCCGATACGCGCCCGCACATCGGGCAGGTCCAGCGCCGGGTTCAAGATGTCGCCCCGCTCGCCGCCGGTCAGCGTCACCACCAGCACTCGGTGGCCTTCGTCGACATAGCGGGCCATCGTGGCCGCCCCCTTGCTGGCCTCGTCGTCCGGATGGGCATGAACCGCCATCAAACGCAGTTCGGTCACATTTCCTCTACTCGGTCATCGGCCGTCGTCGGCCCGGCGGTCGGATGGTTGTCATTGAATCTCATAGTCCCATCAGCGGCGGGGGTGGCCGCATTCCCGGCCGCTGATGACAGGCACACT
>SYAA01000122.1 GCA_005789055.1 Actinomycetota bacterium | reverse complement strand
GCGGAAGGTCGCCGGTTCGATCCCGGCCCTGGCCACACAGGTACGGCATCCCGCCAGTCGAATACCATCGGATCCGGCCGTGGCGACGCAAACGCTCGGGGATGGGTTGATCGGATGGCACTGCTTGTCGGCCGCACCGCGGTCATCACCGGCGGTGCCCGAGGTCTCGGCTACGCCATCGCCGAGCAATTCATCGCCGAAGGCGCCCGCGTGGTGCTGGGAGATCTTGATATCGACATCACCCGCGCCGCCGCGGAAACACTCGGCGGTTCCGATGTCGCGCGGGCCGTCGCCTGCGACGTGACCTCCCTCGCCGCTGTCGAGGACCTGGTGGCCGCCGCAGTCGGGGAGTTCGGCGCGCTGGACATCATGGTCAACAACGCGGGAGTCACTCGCGATGCGACGTTGCGGAAGATGACCGAGCAGCAGTTCGACGAGGTGATCTCCGTGCATCTCAAGGGCACCTGGAACGGCACCCGATCGGCCGCGGCGATCATGCGCGAACGCGGCGGTGGCGCGATCATCAACATGTCGTCCATCTCGGGCAAGGTGGGCTTCATCGGTCAGACGAACTACTCGGCGGCCAAGGCCGGCATTGTCGGACTGACAAAGGCCGCAGCCAAGGAACTCGCCCATCTCGGCGTGCGCGTCAATGCCATTGCACCCGGTTTGATCCGGTCGGCGATGACAGAAGCCATGCCGCAACGGATTTGGGATGCCAAATTGGCCGAGGTACCCATGGGTCGCGCCGGCGAACCATCGGAGGTTGCCGCGGCCGCCTTGTTCCTGGCTTCCGACCTGTCGTCGTATGTGACCGGTACGGTCATCGAGGTCACCGGCGGGCGGCACCTGTGACACGGCTTGCCCAGACGCTCGGCTTGACCGAGTTCCAAACCGAGATCATCGCCACGGTAAGGCAATTCGTCGATAAAGAGATCATTCCCAACGCTCAGCAACTCGAGCACGCCGATACCTACCCTCAGGGGATCGTCGATCAGATGCGTGAGATGGGTCTGTTCGGCCTGATGATTCCGGTCGAGTACGGCGGGTTGGGCGAGTCGCTACTGACTTACGCGCTGTGCGTGGAGGAACTGGCCCGCGGTTGGATGAGTGTCTCCGGGGTGATTAACACGCACTTCATCGTGGCCTACCTGATCCGCCAGCACGGAACCGATGAACAGAAGCAGCGCTTCCTGCCGCGGATGGCCGCTGGGGAGACCCGAGGTGCGTTCTCGATGTCCGAACCCGAGGTCGGATCCGATGTCGCCGCGATCCGCACCCGGGCGACCCGCAACGACAACGGCACCTACACCATCAATGGCGCGAAGATGTGGGTGACCAACGGTTCGAGTTCCACGCTCGTCGCCGTCCTGGTGCGCACCGACGAGGGTGCTGACACACCGCACCGCAATCTCACCGCCTTCCTGGTCGAAAAGCCCTCCGGCTTCGGCGAGGTCGCCACCGGACTCACGATTCCCGGCAAGCTCGACAAGCTGGGCTACAAAGGCATCGACACAACTGAGTTGATTTTCGATGGCTACCTCGCCGCGGCTGATGATGTCCTCGGGGGTGCGCCTGGGCGCGGCTTTGCCCAGATGATGGACGGTATCGAGATCGGCCGGGTCAATGTCGCCGCCCGGGCCTGCGGGGTGGGTATCCGGGCATTTGAACTGGCGGTGCGCTACGCCCAGCAGCGCCGCACCTTCGGCAAGCCGATCGCCGAGCACCAGGCCATCGCGTTCCAGCTAGCCGAGATGGCCACCAAAGTCGAAGCGGCGCATCTGATGATGGTCAACGCCGCACGACTGAAGGATTCCGGTCAGCGCAACGACCTCGAGGCCGGCATGGCCAAGTATCTCGCCAGTGAGTTCTGCTCGGAGGTCACCCAGGCCAGTTTTCGCATCCACGGCGGGTACGGCTACTCCACGGAGTATGAGATCGAGCGGTTGATGCGCGACGCTCCGTTTCTCCTGATCGGTGAGGGCACCAGCGAGATCCAGAAGATGATCATCAGCAAGAGACTGCTCGGCGACTACCGGATCTGAGGTACACACATGCGCACACTCGACGAACTCGGTTACTACCTGCTGGCCGGTGCCGGCGGGGAGGGCCCGGCCGCGTTGATGGACGAGGCCCGCCGCGGCGAGGAACTGGGATTCGGCACCGCATTCATCTCCGAGCGCTGGAACGTCAAAGAGGCGGCATCGCTGACCGGGGCCGCCTGCGCGGTGACCACGCGGATGCAGATCGCCACTGCCGCCACCAATCACAACACCCGCCATCCGTTGATCAGCGGATCGTGGGCCACCACCATGCACCGGCTCTCTGGCGGCCGCTTCACCCTGGGTATCGGCCGGGGCATCGGGGCTATCTACTCCGCGTATGGCATCCCCGCGGTGACCACGGCGCAGATGGAAGACTTCGCTCAGGTGATGCGCCGGCTGTGGCGCGGCGAAGTGATCTTCAACCACGACGGCCCGATCGGGAAGTATCAGATCCTGGTGCTGGACCCTGATTTCAGGGAGGACATCCGGCTGGCACTGGTGGCGTTCGGTCCCAACACGCTGCGCCTGGGCGGTCGGGTGTTCGACGACGTCATCCTGCACACCTACTTCACGCCGGAGACGGTTGCGCGCTGCGTGCGCACGGTCAAAGACGCTGCCGAGCAGGCCGGCCGCGATCCTGACAGCGTGCGGGTGTGGTCGTGTTTCGCCACCGTTGGTGACCATCTGCCCGAGGATCTGCGGCTGAAGAAGACCGTCGCCCGATTGGCTACCTACCTGCAGGGCTACGGCGATCTGATGGTGACCACAAACGACTGGGATCCTGCTGTGCTGCAAAGGTTCAGGGCGGATGCTGTGGTCCAGTCCATCGGTGGCGGTATCGACCACAAGGCCACACCCGAACAGATCCAGCACATCGCCTCTTTGATCCCCGCCGAGTGGCTGGAGCCCGCGGCCACCGGTTCGGCCCGCCAGTGCGTGGACCGGATCCGCAAGGAGTTCGACTACGGAGCCGACGCGGTGATCCTGCACGGCGCCACACCCGAGGAACTGGAGCCGGTCGTCGACGTCTACCGGGAAACCGCGTCCTAGTCAGCCCTCGGTTGGCTACTCTCGCGTCATGGCAGTCAGAGATTCGCGCGAAGTGGTCATCGAAGCAACACCGCAAGAGGTTCTCGACGTCCTCACCGACGTCGATTCTTCTCCCGACTGGTGTCCGCAGTTTCGGAGCGTCGAGGTCGTCGAGACCTACAAGGACGGCCGGGCCAAACGGGTCAAGATATCGGCCGGGGCCGCCGGGATGAGCGATGACTGCGAGTTCGAGTATGTCTGGGGTGACAACACCGTTGTTACGACCATGGTCCAGTCGCGCCTACTGAAGGCCCAGAAAACCTCGTACACGCTGACACCTGCGGGTGACAAGACCAAGGTTCGCTACGACCTCGAAATCGATCCGGCGATCCCTATGCCCGGCTTCCTGCTCAAGCGGACGCTCAAGGGTGCTATGGAGACCGCCACCGACGGCTTACGCAAGCATGTTCTGAAACTCAAGAAGGGCTGATTCGCTAACCCTGTTGCAGGGCGCCAAGCCGTCTGATCGCTTCATCCAAAGTCTCGTGGCGCTTGCAGAATGCGAAGCGCACCAGGTGATTCCATTCGTTTGCCTGCGCGTGGTCTGGGTCGCAGAACGCCGACATCGGGATCGCTGCCACGCCTACCCGACGGGGTAGTTCCGCACAGAACGTCGCGCTGTCTCTGAAGCCGAGCGGCCGAGGGTCGGCGCACAGAAAAAAGGTACCGGCACTGTCGTGGACCTCGAAACCGATGCCGGTCAGCGCCGCCGCAAGCGTGTCCCGCTTGGCCTGCAACGACCGCCGTAGCGATTCCACCCACGCGTCCTCGTTATCCAGCGCATAGGCAACTGCGGGCTGAAACGGCGCCCCGCCGACATAGCTGAGGTATTGCTTGGCCGCGCGCACACCGGCAATCAGATCGGCCGGCCCGCAGGCCCAGCCGATCTTCCAGCCTGTGCAGTTGAACATCTTGGCCGCACTGGAGATCGTCACGGTGCGCTCGGCCATGCCGGGGTAGGTCGAGATGGGCAGGTGACGTCTGCCGTCGAACACCAGGTGCTCGTAGACCTCGTCGGCGATCACCAGCAGGTCGGCCTCGACGGCGACGCCGGCCAGCGCGCGTAACTCGTCGTCGTCCAGCACCGTGCCGGTCGGGTTGTGCGGTGAGTTGACGATGATCGCCCGGGTGCTCGGGGTGATCGCGGCGCGCACCGCGTCGACGTCGAGGCAGAAGCCGCGACCGTCGGCGACCAGCGGCACCCCCACCCGTCTACTGCCGGCCATTGCGATCACCGGCGAGTAGGTGTCGAAGAACGGCTCGATCAACAGCACCTCCGATCCCGGCTCGACCAGACCCAGCACCGCGGCGGCGATCGCCTCGGAGGCGCCGACGGTGACCAGCACCTCGCTGTCGGGATTGAAATCGACCCGGTAGCGGCGGGCCCGCTGGGCGGCGATCGCCTCGCGCAGGGCCGCGATGCCGGGGCCGGGCGGGTACTGGTTGACCCCATCGGTGATGGCTTGCCGTGCCGCCTCGAGCATCGCGGGCGGCCCGTCCTCGTCGGGAAAGCCCTGACCCAGGTTCACCGCTCCGACCTCGGCGGCCAGCGCCGACATCGCCGCGAAGACGTTGACCGCATAGGGACGCAGCCGCTCGACGGTCATGGGTAGTGAGCGTAGCGACCCAGAACCCAACCAACGGGTTGGCCGAGTGGGCTGTTAGGGTTACGAATCAAGGGACTAGGCTCAGTTCCGCACTCCAAAAATCCCACAGGCGCAAGAGGAAACCACCATGTCCGAAGAAGCTTTTATCTACGAGGCAATCCGCACACCGCGTGGCAAGGGTCGTAACGGCGCACTGACAGAGGTCAAGCCAATCAACCTGGTCACCGGTCTGATCGAGGAGATGCGG
>SYAA01000121.1 GCA_005789055.1 Actinomycetota bacterium | reverse complement strand
GTCAGGCGATGATGCGAACCAGGTAGGGCGCCATATCGGTGGTGCGAACCGGCGAGACCGCAACACCGGTGTCGGTCACCTCCAACATCTCGTTGTTGCCGAGGAACATCGTGACGCTCTGGCCGCCCTCGGGACCGTAGAAGATCAGGTCGGCCGGTAGCGCCTGGGCCGGCGTCACCCGTTGTCCCACGTTGTACATCGCGCCCGAGGAACGCGGCAGTTTGGCTCCGACGCCGGCGTAGATGTACTGAATCAGGCCCGAGGAGTCGAAGCCGACAATCGACGCCCCGGTGTCGGTGCCCAGGCTGGGCCCATCGATGTTGCCGCCCGCCCACGAGTAAGGCACGCCGCGCTGCGCCAGGCCGCGGGCAATCACGTAGCTGACGGCCTGATCCCGAGAAACCGGGGCCGCGGCCGCCGTTACCGGCACCACGGCGGGCGCCAGGACCAACATCATTAGGCCGAGCAATACGGCTCCCATGCGCTTCATGTGTCTCTATCCCCTCTCCGGGCCGCGGCCGGGCCGATGCCCGTCCGTCGAACCCGCTCTTCGCTGAATTGAGCGCGCACTCGAGGGCCGCGCTCAGATCACATCAGTCACTACTACCACTTCTACAACACTCCGCGACGTGCTACCACCGACGATCGGATCGACGCAGGACACTTTGTCGAACCGTGATCCAACGGTGTCCAAGCCGGGGCGAAACGTGGCCGAACGGTCGCCGCGGTCCGGGCGGTCGCATTCCGGCCGTCCGACGCTAAACTTCGCAACCATGACCACTACGGAGACGGTTCTGCCCGGCGGGCGTGATCTGCAGAGCGCGATTGCCGAGGGAAGGCGCGCCTACGAACTGGACCGCCGGCACGTCTTCCACTCCTGGTCGGCCCAGGCCCAGATCAAGCCCATGACAATCGTCGCCGCGGACGGCTCGTACGTCTGGGACGGCGAGGGCAATCGGTTGCTCGACTTCTCGTCACAACTGGTGTTCACCAACATCGGCCACCAGCATCCGAAAGTCATTGCGGCCATTGCCGAGCAAGCTGCCACGTTGTGCACGATCGCACCGCAGCACGCCAACGCCGCTCGCTCCGAAGCCGCCCGCTTGATTTCCGAACGCACCCCTGGTGATTTGAACCGGGTGTTCTTCACCAACGGCGGAGCCGACGCAGTCGAACATGCGGTGCGGATGGCACGACTGCACACCGGCCGCTACAAAGTGCTCTCGCGGTACCGGTCGTATCACGGCGGGACCGACACCGCGGTCAACCTCACCGGTGACCCCCGGCGTTACCCCAACGACTACGCCAGCAGTGGCGTCGTGCACTTCAATGGACCTTTCCTTTACCGCTCGTCGTTTTATGCCGATACCGACGAGCAGGAATCCGAGCGTGCACTGGACTACCTCGACCGCCTCATCGCCCACGAGGGCCCGGCATCCTTCGCGGCGCTGATCCTGGAATCGGTACCCGGCACCGCGGGCATCATGGTCCCCCCACCCGGCTACATGGCCGGGGTGCGCGAGATCTGTGACCGCTACGGCATCGTCTTCATCGCCGACGAGGTGATGGCGGGCTTCGGCCGCACCGGAAAGTGGTTCGGCATCGACCATTTCGGTGTCGTACCGGATCTGATGACCTTCGCCAAAGGTGTCACTTCCGGTTACGTTCCATTGGGTGGAGTCGCGATCAGCGAAGCCATCTACTCAACTTTCGCTGACCGGGTTTATCCGGGCGGATTGACCTACTCGGGGCACCCCCTGGCGACGGCCGCCGCGGTGGCGACCATCACCGCGATGGAAGACGAGGCGATGGTGACCAATGCTGCCCGGATCGGCGAACAGGTACTCGGCCCGGGCCTGCGCGAGTTGGCAAAGCGACATCGCAGCATCGGCGAGGTCCGCGGTCTCGGCGTGTTCTGGGCGGTGGAGATGGTCTCCGATCCGCTCACCCGAGAGCCACTGGCGCCCTATGGCGGGTCCAGTCCGGCGATGAACGAGGTTTTGGCGGCCTGCAAGTCGGGGGGGTTGCTGCCGTTCGCCAACTTCAACCGCATCCACCTGTGCCCGCCGTGCAATGTCAGTGACGCCGAGGCTGCCGAAGGGCTGTCAATCCTGGACGCCGCCCTCGATGTGGCCGATCAGCACGTGGCCGGCTGAGGTGGTCGGGACCTCGAAACCTCAGTAGGCGTGCGTCTGCTGGATGAGAAGACACAGCACGAATCCCAGGCAGGCCAGCAGGTTCAGGGCCACCAGTAACGCCCCCGACACGACCAGCCAATGCAGGCAGCGCCGCCGTACCCGGTGTCGACTGGCCTGCCGATCCTGCGCCAGAGTTGCCGTGGCCAGCAGAGCGAAGCTCACATCGAGGCGCTCGGATTCGGTGGCGTCGGCGCCGCCGGCGATCTCTCGTAGCCGCGCTGCAGGGATGTCGACACCCACCGCAGTGAACTGTCGGCTGAGCCGGCGCACACTGACCGGCTCGCCACGGGGGCGTACGGGGTTCGGCCGGGAGCTCATAGCTTCGCGACTGTAGTTCCGATCCGCTCGCCTGTCTGGAAAACCGGATCTATATTGGCGTCATGACTCGCACCATCGAACACGGTAAACGGACCGGATATGCCTCTCTCGGCGCCGGGGGGCTGAGCCAGGAATCCTTCCCGATGCGGCTCTTCCTCAAGGGTGCCGGCAAGCATTGGAATCCGGCCGATATCGACTTCAGCCAGGACGCGGCGGACTTCGCGGCGATGACCGACCGGGAGCGCGAGTACACCACGATGCTGGCCGCGCAGTTCCTGGCCGGCGAGGAGTCAGTGACGCAGGATCTGCAGCCGTTCGTGGCGGCGATGGCCGCCGAGGGCCGCTTCGCCGACGAGATGTACCTGACCCAGTTCGTCTACGAGGAGGCCAAGCACGCGCTGGCCTTCCGGCTGTGGTTCGACGCGGTGGGCGTGAAGTCGGACCTGCACGAGTTCGTCGAGTCCAATGAGCCGCTGTCGGAGATCTTCACCCGCGAACTCCCGGAAAGCCTTTACGCTCTGCAACTCGACCCCGGCCCGGTCAACCAGATCCGCGCCTCGGTCACCTACAACCATGTGGTCGAGGGGTGCCTGGCACTGACCGGCTATTACGGCTGGAACAAGGTCTGCAACAGCCGGGGCATCCTGCCCGGCATGCAGAAGGTCATCAAGCACATCGGCGACGACGAGCGCCGCCACATGGCCTGGGGCACCTTCACCTGCCGCCGCCACGTCGCCGCCGACGACAACAACTGGCAGGTGGTTCAGGACCGGATGGGCGAATTGATGGGACTGGCGGTGGGCAGTGTGTCGTCCGGTACCGAGAAGTTCCAGGACGACCCGCCGTTCGGCATCGATGCCGACGAACTGGCCGCCTACGCCGCCGACAAGCTCACCCGCCGCCTCGGCGCCATCGAGTCGGCCCGCGGCGCAGACCTGTTCACGATCGACCGCGATGCCTCCCCGGAGACTCTCGAGGAGCAGTTCCATACCGAGGATCAGCTGACGCTCACGGGCTAGTTCCGCACTTGGGGCACGGCGTTAGAAAAGGCCGCTGATATTGCCGTGTGCATCGACGTTGATGTGCTCCGCTGCCGGCACCTGGGGCAGCCCCGGCATGGTCATAAGACCGCCGGCAATGACGACGATGAAACCGGCTCCCGCCGCGAGTCGGACTTCGTTGAGGTCGACCGTGTGGCCGCTGGGCGCTCCGAGCGCCCGCGGGTCGGTGGAGAACGACATCTGAGTTTTCGCGATACACACCGGCAGATGTCCCCACCCGGCATTGAGTTGATCGATCTGCGCTCGGACTCCTGCGCTTGCGGTGATGTCCGCCGCACCGTAGATACCGGTGGCGACCGCCTTGATTTTGTCCCACAGCGCCATGTCGTCGGGGTACACGTAGCGATGCTCACCCTGGTTGTTCGCAACCGCCGCGATCACGGCTTCGGCCAGCGCCTCCGCGCCGGCGCCGCCCTGCGCCCAGTGTCGGGCCACCACCGCCCGGCCGCCAAGGCTGGCGACTTTGGCTTCAATCAGTTCCAATTCCGCCGGAGTGTCAGCGGTGAAGTGGTTGATACACACCACGGCGGGCAGGCCGTACCGCATGGTGATGTTCTGATAGTGCCGCTCAAGATTTACCAGACCGCGTTCGAGGGCACCGAGGTCTTGCTGATTCAGGGCGTCGAGCGCCGCGCCGCCGTGATACTTCAGGGCCCGGGCAGTGGCGACCAAGACTGCGGCGCGGGGCTTGAGGCCCGCTTTGCGGCATTTGATATCGATGAATTTCTCGGCACCGAGGTCGGCGC
>SYAA01000120.1 GCA_005789055.1 Actinomycetota bacterium | reverse complement strand
GCTACGACGACGCCGTCGCGGCCGCGGCCGCAACCATGTCTGGTCTGAAACCAGGCGATCCGCTAGATCCCGGAACAATCTGTGGCCCAGTGATTTCCGCGCGCCAGCGAGACCGGGTGCAGTCGTATCTTGATTTGGCGCTTGCCGAAGGCGGCACGTTCGCCTGCGGCGGCGGCCGGCCCGCCGATCGGGATCGTGGTTTCTTCATCGAGCCCACGGTGATTGCCGGGCTCACCAATGACGCACGAGTTGCCCGCGAGGAGATCTTCGGTCCGGTGCTGACGGTAATCGCCCACGACGGCGACGACGATGCGATCCGCATCGCCAACGACTCGCCGTACGGGCTGTCGGCCACGGTGTTCAGTGCCGACCCCCAGCGCGCGCAAGCGGCAGCCGACCGGCTGCGCGTCGGCACCGTCAACGTCAACGGCGGCGTCTGGTATTCCGCAGACGTCCCGTTCGGCGGCTACAAGCAGTCCGGTGTGGGCCGGGAGATGGGCGTGGCCGGCTTCGAGGAGTATCTCGAGCTGAAAGTCATTGCCACCGCGGTCTGATCACAGCAGTCTGGTTGAGCTCACGAAGGAGCAACGATGGGACAGTTCGACGAGAAGGTCGCGATCGTCACCGGATCCGGCGGCGGTATCGGCCAGGCCTATGCCGAAGCGCTGGCTCGCTCCGGGGCGGCGGTGGTGGTGGCCGATATCAACGTCGAGGGCGCAGACCGGGTGGCGGCCGGGATCGTCGCCGAGGGCGGTACCGCCATCGCGGTGGCTGTCGACGTCTCTGATCCCGAGTCGGCCAAGGCGATGGCTGATCGCACACTCGCCGAGTACGGCGGGATCGACTTTCTGGTCAACAATGCCGCGATCTTCGGCGGCATGAAGCTGGACTTCCTCGTCACCGTGGACTGGGACTACTACAAGAAGTTCATGAGCGTGAACCTCGACGGCGCACTGCTGTGCACCCGGGCGGTATACCGCAAGATGGCCAAGCGCGGTGGTGGAGCGATCGTCAACCAGTCTTCGACCGCGGCCTGGCTCTACGCCAACTACTACGGACTGGCCAAAGTCGGCATCAATGGTCTCACCCAGCAGCTTTCTCGCGAGTTGGGTGGCATGAACATCCGGATCAACGCCATCGCGCCCGGCCCGATCGACACCGAGGCCAACCGAACCACCACTCCGCAGGAGATGGTGGCCGATATCGTCAAGAACATTCCGCTGAGCCGGATGGGTCAGCCCGAGGATCTGGTCGGCATGTGTCTGTTTCTGCTCTCCGATCAGGCCAGCTGGATCACCGGGCAGATCTTCAACGTCGACGGCGGCCAGATCATCCGGTCGTAGGAGGAGTCCGGCAATGACTGATTCGACGACCGTTCCGAGGCTCGGTTACATCGGACTGGGCAGTATGGGCGCGCCAATGGCGATGCGGCTAGCCGGGTGGCCGGGCGGCCTGGTGGTCTTCGATGTCCGCGACGAGGTGATGGTGCCGTTCGCCGACGCCGGCGCAAGCGTGGCCGGCAATCTCGCTGATGTCGCCACGGCCGACATCATCAGCGTCACCGTGCTCAACGATGCGCAGGTTCGCGAGGTGGTGGCCGATCTGGCTGTCCACGCCGCGCGGGGCACGGTGATCGCGATCCATTCCACCATCGGCGACGCCACCGCCGCCGAACTCGCCGCCGAACTCGCACCGCGCGGCGTGCACATCATCGACGCTCCCGTCAGCGGGGGAGCGGGTGCTGCCGCCACGGGTGAGTTGGCGACGATGGTCGGCGCGCCCCGCGAGATCTACGAGCGCGTCAAGCCGATCTTCAAGAAGTGGGCGTCGTTGGTGATCCATGCCGGCGAGGCCGGGGCGGGAACGCGGATGAAGTTGGCGCGCAACATGCTGACCTTCACCGCATTCGCCTCCGCCTGCGAGGCGATGACGCTGGCCGAGGCCGCGGGCCTGGACCTACAGGCACTCGGCCGCGTGGTCCGGCACACCGATGCGCTGACCGGTGGCCCGGGAGCAATCATGGTGCGCGACAACACCGGTGAACTCGAGCCGGGACACTGGCTCTACGACACCTTCACCCACACCCGCGGTCTGGGAGAGAAGGATCTGAGTCTGGCGCTGGCGCTCGGGGAGTCGGTCGGCGTCGATCTGCCACTCGCCGAAGTGGCGCTGCGCAACCTGGCTACCGGACTCGGTGTGCCGCACGCGCAATCGGCTCGAACCAAGAAGGAGTAGGAAATGGACGAATTGCGGCGCAGGGGACTTGCGAAGATGAACGAGGTCTACGCCTGGGAGATGCCGGATATGCCCGGCGATTTCTTCGCACTGACCGTCGACCACCTGTTCGGCGACATCTGGAGCCGACCTGGGCTGTCCATGCGGGACAAGCGGATCATGACGCTGTCGGTGGTGACCGCCCTCGGACTGCAGGATCTGGCCGAGATCCAGGTCAACGCCGCTCTCGAGAACGGGGAGATGACTGGCGAGGAATTGCGGGAGATGGCGCTGTTCATCACCCACTACGTCGGTTTCCCGCTCGGTTCGGGCTTCAACGGCGTCGTGGAACGGGTCGCTGCCAAACGCCGCAAGGCTGCTGCGGCGGGAAAGTCCCCTGACAAGAAGGCCAACGCCGGGGATGCGGTGAAGATGCACGGTAACGACAAGTCAACGGATTAACCGATTAGGGTGGTCGCCGTGCGCGTCCTTGTGATCGGATCCGGTGCCCGCGAACACGCCCTGTTGCTCGGATTGCGAAAGGACCCCGGCGTCGACTACCTCGCGATCGCGCCGGGGAACGCGGGTACGGCGGCGGTGGCGGAGCAATTCGACGTCGACGTCACCTCTGCTGATGACGTCACCGCACTCGCGGCCCGCATACGCGCCGACCTGGTGGTGATCGGTCCCGAGGTGCCACTGGCTCTCGGCGTCGCCGATGCCGTCCGCGCCGCTGGAATCGCCTGCTTCGGTCCGTCGAAGGCGGCCGCCCGGATCGAGGGTTCCAAAGCTTTCGCCAAGGACGTCATGGCCGCCGCCGAGGTACCGACAGCAGCCAGCGAAATCATCGACAGCCCTGCCCATCTCGACGCCGCACTGGACCGGTTCGGCCCGCCGGCGGGCCAGCGGGCCTGGGTGGTCAAAGACGACGGACTGGCGGCCGGCAAAGGCGTGGTCGTTACCGCCGATCGGGACGCAGCCCGGGCCCACGCCGCCAGCCTCCTGGACTCGGGACACCCGGTGCTGTTGGAGTCGTTCCTGGACGGGCCGGAGGTATCGCTGTTCTGCCTTGTTGACGGCACCACCGTCGTTCCCCTGCTGGCGGCGCAGGACTTCAAGCGGGTCGCCGACGGCGACACCGGCCCCAACACCGGCGTCATGGGCGCCTATGCGCCATTACCGTGGTTGCCGGAGTCGGCGCGGGCCGCGATCGTGCGCGACGTGATCGAACCCGTTGCGGCTGAGCTACTGCGACGCGGCTGCCCCTTCTCGGGTCTGCTGTACGCGGGCCTGGCGATGACCTCCGATGGGCCGGCCGTGGTCGAGTTCAACTGTCGCTTCGGCGACCCCGAGACCCAGGCGGTGCTGGCACTGTTGGAGTCTCCGCTGGGTGCGTTGCTCTATGCGACGGCTACCGGAACCCTGGCCGGTGCCGAACCGCTGCGGTGGCGCGACGGCTACGCGGTGACCGTGGTGCTGGCCGCCGAGAATTACCCGGGGCGTCCCCGCTTCGGAGACGTCATCACCGGATCGGACAACGACGCGGTGCTGCACGCCGGCACCGCGCGACGCGACGACGGTGAAGTCGTCTCTTGCGGCGGGCGGGTGCTGTCGGTCGTCGGAACCGGGGCCGACCTGCCCGAAGCCCGCGCCGCCGCCTACCGGGTAATGACGTCGATTCGCCTGCCCGGCAGCCATTTCCGCACCGATATCGGACTTGCCGCCGCGGAGGGCCGGATCGGGGTGTGAGCCCGCCCGGCTAGGCCGTCAACAGCGGAGCCAGCCAGGCGATCTCGGCGGGCAACTGAGCGCTCCAGAACGAGCTGTCATGACCACCCGGTGCGAAGCCGCCAGCCGGGGGACTCGGCAACTGCGCGACGAACTGTGTGGTTGCCGGGTAGAACGGGTCGGCGTACCCGCAGTCGACCCGGATCGGAATCGACGCCAGTGCCGGAAGGCCGAAAACTGTGTTCGCGGCGAAGTCATCCGGTCCGTCGAATGCACCGGGAGCGCTCGCACCGGATGACAACCACAGCGCGGGGCTGACCGCACAGATCGCCGCGGTGCGGGCCGG
>SYAA01000119.1 GCA_005789055.1 Actinomycetota bacterium | reverse complement strand
CGCGCCAACGCGCTCAGCCGCCGATCCAGCAGCGTGGCATCAGTGTGATGCAACTGACCCGACAGATACGAGGTGCCGCGATCATGGGTGATCTCGACATAGCGGCCACGAGCCTGAGCCTCAGTCCGGCGCCGCGCATCCGGATCATGACGGACCACAATGGCATCGATGGCCTGCATCAACTTGTTCGCCGACAACGGCCCCCACGTGCGCACCACCTCAGCCAACTCGGCATCAATAGCAGCCATCACCTCCGGATCGACGGCCAGCAGCGTGCGCGCCACGATCATCCGGACGACCCGATAGTCGATCACCCCCGTCGCGAACACCGCCGCCACCTGTGGCAGCCGCTCACGCAGACAGATCGCGTGATGCATCAACCCGCCGGCCATCCCCGCCGTCATGCACTGTGCCGCTGCCACCTCCGCCGCGACCGCCTCCCACGGATCGATCCGCCACAACTCCCGGCCCTGCCCATCCTCGACCGGAATCTGACGGCGCTCATAAAGCTCAGCGATCGCCGCCAGCCGCCGCGCACACGCCGCATTCTCCGCCCGAAAGGCCTCGCCGATCACCTCGACCACACCGGAATCACTCACAGAATCGAACATAGGTTCGACACTAGAACGGCCCTCCGACATGATCCAGCTCCATCAACCCGTCCTGGGGATAGCGCCGGGTGTGTGGATGAAATCCTCGCCCAGGACCGGCTCAGCCCAGGATCGCCCGAGCCGCCTCGCGCGCCTCGGCCGGACTGGCGGTCGCCAGTACCGCGTCCGCGGCATCGCGGCACTGCTGCAGGGTCACCGAAGCCAGTTTCGCGCCCACCGGTGTTACCGCGGAGGCTGCCGCCGACAGCGAAGTGATACCCAACCCGGTGAGGACACAGGCCATCAACGGATCTGCGGCCGCCTCCCCGCAGACGCCGACCGGCTTGCCTACTGCCGCGCCCGCCCGTGCAGTCGCGGCGACAAGTGCGACCACCCCGGGCTGCCAGGGGTCGGTGAGGGTGGCCAGATCCGAAGACATCCGGTCGGCGGCCATCGTGTACTGCGCAAGGTCATTGGTTCCGATCGACAGGAACTCGACGTGCTCGAGAATCTTGTCGGCCAACAGGGCGGCCGCCGGCACCTCGATCATCACGCCGGGATAGAGGCCGCGTTCGCGCGCGAGATCGGCGAACTGCCGGGCTTCGTCGGGGGTGGAGATCATCGGCGCCATCACCCACGGTGAGTTTCCGGTACTGGCGGACGCGGCCGCGATCGCGTCGAGTTGCCGCGCCACAAGTTCGGCGTTGAGGGCGACGATCCGGAAACCCCGGACACCCAGTGCCGGGTTGGCCTCCTGGGGAGATGTGACGAACTTCAGCGGCTTGTCTGATCCGGCATCGAGGGTTCGGATCACCACCTTCAGGCCCGCGAAGGCGTCGAGTACCTCCGCGTAGATCGCGGCCTGCTCGTCGACGCTGGGCTCGGAATCGCGCTCCAGGAAACACAATTCGGTGCGGAACAGTCCCACGCCCTCAACCGGAGCCTGCCGCGCGGCGCGAGCGGCGGTACCGTCGGCCACATTCGCCAGGATCGCCACCTGGTGGCTGTCTGACGTCGCGCCGGGTCCGCTCCAACCCGCCATTGACGCAGCCGCGACGTCCGATGCCGCGACCGCTGCGGCCGCGTCCGCCCGGTCCGGATCCACGGTGACGGTTCCCCGGTTGCCGTCCAGCAGCACCATGGTGCCGACGGGAATGTCGTCGAGTCCGGAAATGGCGACCACACACGGGATGCCCAACTGCCGGGCAATGATCGCCGTGTGGCTGGTCGGCCCACCCAGCGAGGTGGCCAGGCCGACGACGCGGTGCGGGTCAAGGCCTGCGGTGTCGGCCGGCGCGAGATCCTCAGCGCACAGGATCGACGGCTCGACCGGAATCGGCACACCCGGCTCGGGCAGTCCGGCGAGTTCGGCGATGACACGGTCGCGGATGTCCTTGAGGTCGGTGACCCGCTCGGCCATCAGTCCACCCATCTTGGTGAACATGTCGATGAACTGGGTGGCCGCCTCGGCGGTCGCACGCACCGCGGTCTTGCCCGCTTTGATGGCGTTCTCCGCCGACCCCAGCCAGGCCCGATCCTGGGCCAATTGGGCGGTGGCGCCGAGCACCTCCGACGCCGCCCCGGTCGCGGCCGCGGCCCGATCGCGAAGGCGCTGCGCCACCGAAGAGGCGGCGTCGGCGAACCGTACGACTTCGGCCGGACGGTCGGCTTCGGCCAGGACACCTCCGGCGTCGAGTTCATCGACCGCGGGCAACCTGTTCGTGCGGATCACCGGAGCGAAACGGACACCCGGAACCACCGGGACGCCCTGAAGCACCGATGGGTGTGGTTCGGTCATGTCATGGATTACAGCAAATCGTTGGCAATCGCACACGACGACCGCTAAAACGGGCCGCCATGATCGTCACCGTCACACCTAATCCGAGTATCGATCGGACCGTCACGCTGCCCGGCGCGCTGGTGCGCGGGGCCGTGCACCGGGTCGGGGAGGTGAGGGTGGAACCGGGCGGAAAAGGCGTCAATGTGGCGCGAGCCCTGACATTGGCCGGCCTGGACGTGGTCGCCGTACTACCCGCCGGCGAGAGTGACCCGATCCTCGTGGGTTTGCGCGCGATCGGCGTCGAGGTCCACGCGGTTCCGATCGCTGCCGCAGTGCGCACCAACCTGGCCATCACCGAACCCGACGGCACCACAACGAAACTCAATGAGCCCGGTGCCGTCATTGAGGCCGACGACTTCGCCGCATTGGCGGCCGCTGTCATCGAACGCGGCCGTTCCGCCCGGTGGGTGGTGCTATCCGGATCACTACCGCCCGGGCTGAACGACAGTTGGTATGCCGACATGGTGGCAGCTCTACGGCCGTACGGGTGCAGGGTCGCCGTCGACACCTCCGACCGGCCGCTGACCGCGCTGGCCGCGGGACTTGACCGCGCGGCCCCGGACTTGATCAAACCGAATTCCGAGGAACTCGCCGGCCTGGCCGGTGTGTCGGCGCGGGACCTGGAATCCGCGGTGTCCCGCGGTGACGCGGGACCGGTGGTCACCGCGGCCCGCCCGTTGATCGACCGCGGAGTGGGATCGGTGTTGGCCACCCTGGGCGCGGCCGGCGCGGTCCTGGTCGACGCCGACGGCGCCTGGTTGGCCACCCCCCCGGCGATCACCCCGCGCAGCACCGTCGGGGCCGGCGACTCGTCGCTGGCCGGATACCTCCGGGCCGACGTCGAAGGAGCCGCCGCCCCGGCGCGACTCCAGATGGCGGTGGCCTACGGCAGCGGTGCTGCCGCCCTTCCCGGCACGACGCTGCCGTCGCCGGATGAGATCAACCTCGACGGCGTGGCGATCACGGCCGTCCCCACCCCGACCCGAAGGTGAATCCATGGCGACCCCGATGATCATCAGTCCCGACCTGGTTCTGCTCGACACTGATGCCGGTCCGGACAAGGACGCCGTGATTGCGAGATTGGCCGGCCTGCTCGCCGCCGGTAGGCGGGTCGGCGACGCCCGGGTGCTGCAGCGCGCCGCCATGGCCCGCGAGGCGCAGTCGGCGACCGGGTTACCCGGCGGTATCGCGATACCGCACTGCAGGACGGCGACCGTCAGGGAACCCTCGATCGGATTCGCGCGACTGCAGCCCCCCGTCGACTTCGGCGCACCCGATGGCCCGGCCGATCTGGTGTTTCTCATCGCCGCCCCAGAGGGCGGCGGATCGGAGCACATGACGCTGTTGTCGGGTCTGGCCAGGGCGCTGGTCCGTCCGGACTTCGTGGCTTCGCTACGAGCCGCAACCACCGCTACCGAGATCGTCGAGCTTGTCGACGGCGTCGTCAGTGAAGGCGCTGCCCCCGCTGCTTCGGCCACAGCCGTTGCGCCACAGAGCACGTCGATCATCGCTATCACCGCCTGCCCCACCGGCATCGCGCACACGTATATGGCCGCGGACGCGTTAAAGCTCGCCGCGCAACGGGCCGGCGTGCAATTGACGGTGGAAACTCAAGGCTCCTCAGGGAGTACCGCTGTTTCTGCGGCGACGATTGCCGGGGCTGACGCGGTCATCTTCGCCACCGATGTCGGAGTCAAGGACCGGCAACGTTTCGCGGGCAAGCCGGTCATCGCGTCGGGAGTCAAGCGGGCCATCAACGAACCCGACACGATGATCGCCGAAGCCGTTGCGGCGGCCGATAATCCGAATGCTGCACGAGTAGAGGGCGCCGCAACCGGTGCGCCCGGCACTCCCACTACGGTGCAATCCGGCGGTTTAGGGTGGGGTACCCGGCTGCGTCAGATCCTCCTGACCGGCGTGAGCTACATGATCCCGTTCGTCGCCGCGGGCGGCCTCCTGATCGCTTTGGGGTTCCTGTTGGCCGGCTACGACATCGCGAACACGCCTGCGGGACAGACGGATTCGCTGGCTCACATGATCGTCACCGGCAACTCACTGACCAACCTCCCCGACGGCGGTCTGGCGCAATATCTCGGTGCGGTGCTGTTCACCCTCGGCGGTCTCGCGTTCGGATTCCTGGTCCCGGCGCTGGCCGGCTACATCGCCTTCGCGATCGCCGACCGGCCGGGGCTCGCACCTGGATTCACTGCCGGAGCGGTGGCGGTATTCGTCGGCGCGGGGTTCATCGGTGGCATTGTCGGCGGTCTCATCGCCGGGTTCGCCGCTCTATGGATTAGCCGCGTCAACGTGCCGCACTGGGCACGCGGGCTGATGCCGGTGGTGGTCATACCGCTGTTCGCCTCACTTGTGGTCGGTCTGTTGATGTTCCTGCTACTGGGCCGTCCACTGGCGGCAATCACCTCCGGCCTGACCAACTGGCTGAACGGCTTGTCCGGCGGATCGGTGATTCTGCTCGGGATCATCCTCGGCCTGATGATGTGCTTCGACCTCGGCGGTCCGGTGAACAAGGCGGCGTACGCGTTCGCCACGGCCGGGCTGAACATCGCCGAACCGGCCAGCTTGCGCATCATGGCCGCGGTGATGGCCGCGGGCATGGTGCCCCCGCTGGCGATGGCCCTGGCCACGACGCTCCGGCCGGGCTTGTTCAGCGAGCCGGAACGCGAGAACGGCCGGGCGGCCTGGCTGCTCGGAGCATCCTTCATCTCCGAAGGCGCCATTCCGTTTGCAGCGGCCGACCCGTTCCGGGTGATCCCGTCGATGATGGCCGGCGGCGCGGTGACCGGCGCGTTGATCATGGCATTGGACGTGACGCTGAAAGCCCCGCACGGCGGGATCTTCGTCTTCTTCGCAATCGGCAAGCTGTTGTGGTTCCTTGTGGCACTGGCCGCCGGTACCGTGATCGGTGCTCTGGCTGTGATCGCCGCCAAGCAGTTCGTGAAGCCGAAGGCCGAAGCGGAGGCGAACGCCGCGTTCGCTTCCGCCTGACATATCAAAGGAGCACGCCATGCCCACTAAGACTGTGACGGTCGGTTCTGCGGTCGGACTGCACGCCCGCCCCGCCGCCGTCATCTCTGAGGCCGTGGTCAACGCCGGGATTCCAGTGACGCTGGCACTCGACGGTGGCGACCCGGTGGATGCCGGTTCGGCGCTGATGATCATGACCCTGGGCGCCGTTAACGGATCGCAGGTCACCATCACCACCGACGACGAGGGTGTGCTGGCCCAGATCGCTGAACTGGTGGAGCAGGACCTCGACGCCTGAGGCTTTAGGCGCTCTGGGTGGCTTCGTCCCAGGCGTTATAGCCGCCCAGGACATCGCTGACGTCGTCGAAGCCGCGCTGACGCAGGAAACTGGCCGCCACCGACGAGCGGTACCCACCGGCGCAGTAGACCACGGTCGGCTTGCGAGGATCGAGTTCACCGACCCGATCGGGCAACTGGCCCACCGGGATGTTGACCGCGCCCGCGATCATCCCGGCGGCGGCTTCGCCCGGGTTGCGCACATCGACCATCTGCAACTCCGGGACATCCGCAATGCGCTCGCCCAGTGCACTGGCGGTCAGCCGGGAGGCGACCTCGACGTCACCGCGGTGGTCGAACATCACCTGATAGGGATTCTCTAGGAAGCCGACCACCCGGTCGAACCCGATTCGAGCGAGACGGTTCTTACCCTCGAGTTCCTGACCCGGATCGGTCAGCAGGACGATGTCGATCTCGGGTTTGATCACCGATCCGGCGAACTCCGCGTAGCGGCCCTCTAGGCCGATGTTGATTGCCGCTGTGAGGTGGCCCAGGCCAAACTCCTCCGGGCTTCTGCCGTCGACCAGCACCGCGCCGCCAGCCATGGCCGCACGAACCTCGTCGTAGGACATCGCCCGGGGCATCTGGGTCTCGTCGAGCAGCTCCCGGCCCTGGCGGTTGAGGATCGCGTTGTAGACGAAGTAGCCCGGTGCCGGTGGCTGCCCCTCGGTCACGAGATCGACGAACGCCTCCTTGGTCGGTGCACGCAACGCGTAGTTGGTCTTACGTTGCTCGCCCATGGTCGACCAGAGTTCGGTGGACAGGTTCTTGCCACAGGACGAACCGGCACCGTGTGCGGGGTATACCCGGGTGGCGTCCGGCAAGGTCATCAGTTTGTTGTGCAGCGAGTCGTAGAGGTTGTCGGCCAGTTCCTCACGGGTGAAACCGATCGACGAGAGCAGATCCGGACGGCCGACGTCGCCGATGAACAAGGTGTCGCCGGTCAGGACGCCATAGGGCTCGACGTCACCTGGGTGCTCGTAGATCACGATGCTCATGGACTCAGGGGTATGGCCGGGGGTGTGCCGGAATTCAAGTTGGAGTTCGCCGAGTGAGTAACGCTCGCCGTCGGCGACGGGCAGGTAGTCGAACTCGGGCTCGGCTACCGAGGAGTAGACGATCTTGGCGCCGGTCGCCTCGGCCAGCTCCAGATGGCCCGAGAGGAAGTCGGCATGGAAGTGCGTCTCGATGACCAGTTCGATGGTCAGGCCGAGTTCCTTTGCGTCGGCGATGTATTCGCTGACGTCGCGCTGCGGGTCGATGACGACCGCGCGTCCCGTGGTCTCGTCGCCGATCAGGTACGAGGCGTGCGAGAGGCATTCGAGGTAGTACTGGTTGAACTTCATGATGGTGTCCTCCGGGTTGTGGGTAGACGGTGTCAGGAAAGGCTGAGAAAGAGCTTCTCGAGTTCGGCCTCGGTCAGACCGTTGACTACGCCGGGCTTCGGGCCGGCCGCGCATTCGCGAAGGCCGCACGCGACAATTTTGAACCCGGCGCGGTCGAGCGCCTTGGACACCGCGGCGAGCTGGGTCACTACGTCCCGGCAATCGCGGCCACCCTCGACCATCGAGATCACGCCCGCAAGCTGGCCCTGGGCCCGGCGTAGCCGGTTGAGTACCTCAGCGACGTTGTTTTCGTCATCCAACATGGCGTTGCTTCCTATCCACATATACCTGCGGGGGTATCCCAGCACCAAGATTACATACCCCCATAGGTATATGCAACAGCGCAGCCGCACTCAGGTCGTGATTCCGACGTGCTTCTCCGAGCAAAGGTCGCCGACTGCGGCGATGACGTCCGCGGCGCGCAGTCGCTGGAGGTCATCGATGGTGACCGATCCCTCATCGGCACGGTTCTGCGCCGCCACCCGCGAGTCCCGCAGTCGTTCGGCACGTTCGACGACATTGCGAGCGAAGCGGCCGTTCTGCAGAGCATCGATGCCATGGGTGCCGTCCGGCGCGAAGAAACGGCGCAGGTCCCGGCAGGCGGCGCTGAAGGCCTCGCGGGCATCGACGTCGATCACGGTGGCACGGGGTCGGCCGTAGCGCACGGCGATCTCGACCAGTTCGTCGGGGCTGTAGGACTCGAACCGAAGTTTGCGGTTGAATCGGCCGGCCAATCCGGGATTGACGCCCAGGAAGTCATCGACCTGCTTTTCATAACCCGCGCCGATGAAGCAGAAGTCGAACCGGTGAACCTCCAGGGCGACCAGGAGTTGGTTAACCGCCTCCATGCCGATCATGTCGGGCCTGCCGTCGTGATGTCGCTCCACCAGGCTGTAAAACTCATCCATAAACAGAATCCGGCCCAGGGAACGATCGATGAGCTCGTTGGTCTTTGGTGCCGACGTCCCAATGTGTTCGCCACAGAAATCGGAGCGCTTCACTTCAATGATCTCCGGATGCGCGACGATGCCCAAGCCGGCATAGATCTTCCCGAGCGCCTCAGCTGTGGTGGTCT
>SYAA01000118.1 GCA_005789055.1 Actinomycetota bacterium | reverse complement strand
CGCCGGATTCGACACTGACCCGGTGCACCCAGACGGATTTGGCGATCTTCTGCACATCGGTCACTGCGGCCTTTGCAGCTCCTGCAGTGATAACGCCGACGTCGGCGATCTGTCCGCCGGATTCGGCATAGAGCGGGGTTCGGTCCAGCACGATCTCGACCCGTTCCGGTGGCGCCGATTCGGAGTGCACCCGCGGATGATGGGCCGCCACCGGTACGCGTTTGCCGTCGACGAAAATGCCGAGGATCCGCGCCTGTGATGTCAACTCGTCGAAGCCGGTGAACTCCGTCGGACCCGCGTCGACCAGTTCGCGAAACGCCGACAGGTCGGCATGCGCGTGCTTGCGGGCGGCGGCATCTGCCTTGGCGCGGCGGCGCTGCTCGGCCATCAGTTCGCGAAAACCGAGTTCGTCGACCGTCAATCCGGCCTCGGCGGCCATCTCCAGAGTGAGTTCGATCGGGAACCCGTAGGTGTCGTGCAGAGCGAAGGCTTCAGACCCGCCGAGAGTTGTCTTACCGGCCGATTTGGTGGCGGCGGCGGCGTCGGAGAACAACCGTGAACCCGAGACCAGGGTCCGGTTGAAAGCGGTTTCCTCGGCCACCGCGATCCGACTGATCCGGTCGAAATCGGCGACCAGTTCCGGGTAGGACGGACCCATCGCGTCGCGCACGCACGCCATCAGATCCCCGACGATCGGGGTGTCGATTCCCAACAGCTTGGCGGCGCGGACGATGCGGCGCAGCAGCCGGCGGAGCACATAACCGCGGCCTTCATTGGACGGTGTCACGCCGTCGGCGATGATAATCGCTGCGGTACGGCTGTGGTCGGCGATCACCCGATAGCGCACATCGTCGGGGCTCGATGTCGCCGGCCCTCCGGCTCCGGTCGCACTACCGGCGCCGTAACCACGGGGCGCGCGCTGGGCCACCAGCTCGATCATCGGGCGCATCAGGTCGATCTCGTAAACGTTGTCCACGCCCTGCAGCAGGCAGGCGATGCGCTCTACGCCCATGCCGGTATCGATGTTCTGGCGCGGCAACGGGCCGAGGATCTCAAACTCCTCCTTGGAAGTGCCCTCGCCACGCTCGTTCTGCATGAACACGAGGTTCCAGATCTCGATATAGCGGTCCTCATTGGCTTCCGGGCCACCCTCGACGCCGTATTCGGGACCGCGGTCGTAGTAGATCTCCGAGCATGGCCCACACGGCCCCGGAATGCCCATAGACCAGTAGTTGTCGGCCATGCCGCGGCGCTGAATGCGCTCAGCCGGCAGCCCGGCCACCTCCTGCCACAGTGCGATAGCTTCGTCGTCGTCGTAGAAGACGGTGGCCCAAAGACGTTCGGGATCAAAGCCGTAGCCGCCCGCCGACACCGGGTTGGTCAGCAGCGACCAGGCCAGTTCGATGGCCCCGCGCTTGAAGTAATCGCCGAAGGAGAAGTTGCCCGCCATCTGAAAGAAAGTGTTGTGCCGGGTGGTGATCCCGACTTCATCGATATCCGGGGTGCGGATGCACTTCTGGATGCTCACCGCCGTGTTGAAGGGCGGTGTGCGCTGGCCCAGGAAGAAGGGCACGAACTGCACCATGCCGGCGTTGACGAACAACAGGTTCGGATCGTCGAGGATCACCGAGGCGCTGGGCACCTCGGTGTGACCGGCGCTGACGAAGTGATCCAGGAACCGCTTCCTGATCTCATGGGTCTGCACGGGCGTCCTTGGGTTCCGGGTGTTCGGATGCGACTCATCGGGCGCACCGTCGGAGTCGACCGCACCACCTTACCGGTCGGCTTTGACCAGCACAGACCAGCAACGACGGGGACTGAAAGGCAACGCCGGGCCGACGACGATGTCACCGGGCCGGCTCGAGTTGGACACCGGGAAACCCCGCGCCAGGCGTCCTGGAACAATGATGTCGAGATACTTATCCGCAACCGCGATAATGGTTCGGAGCAAGGGGGTGCGGGGTGACACCGGAGCAACTGATGGCTGAGGCATGCCGACTCGCGAAGGAGTCGGTGGACAACGGCTGGGGCGGCCCCTTCGGAGCGGTGATCGTCAAAGATGGCGAGATCGTCGCCCGCGGCCAAAATCGCGTCCTCCTGACTGGGGACATCACCGCCCACGCGGAGGTCGAGACGATCCGAAAGGCCTGCGCTGCCCTGATTCCGGAGGCACCGTCGATCTCCGTCGATCATGTCAACGAGTCCCTGCTGGAGCTCGTTCCGCGGCCGGAGGGGTCCCCGGACAAGGTTCCGCAGCGCGCAAAGATGTTGATGGGCCACGAGATCTACATCAGCGCGGCACCGTGCCCCATGTGCATGAGCGCTATCTACTGGGCGCGCCTCGACGCGGTCCATTTCGCCAACGACCTCGCTGCAACCAGCCGAATCGGATTCGACGACGAGTTCCAGTACCAGGACTTTGCCAGGCCCTACAGCGAGCGGAAGATTCGCATCGAGCAGTTCCGGCCCGAACTGGCCAAAGCCGCGTACGACGCCTGGGAATCCCGGCCGAACCGGCACTACTACTGACCTGGCCGTACTAATGCTGATCTGCCCGTACTGATCTGGTCGCGCAACTACTCGTCGCTCGAATCGGCGGAGTTGCAGCACTGACCCGGCGCGCAACTTCAAGGAGTCTCGATGTCGAACCGGACGGTCGAGGATGGCGGCTCGCACGCTTTCGAAATCGTTAAGGCGACCGTCGCTCCGGGCGACGAGACTGCGTACAGGTCGTTGCGCGCAGCGTTGGACGCCCGAGCCGCGGAATTCCCCGGCTTCGTGGGTGTAGAGGCCGTCCCGCCGGCACCTGGGGACACGACTTGGACTGTGGTACTCGCCTTCGAATCGGACACCGATCTGCAGCGGTGGCGGACGTCCCCGGAGCGCACCGAACTCCTGGGCCGGATTCATCGGGTGGCCGACGACCACGATTGGGTGCTCCCGAGTGGCTTTGCGCAGTGGTCCTCCCGCCATGGTCGAGACCCGGCTGGGGCACCGGCCTGGAAGCAGGCGATGACGGCCCTCGCCGTGCTCTACGCAGTGGTATCGGTCCTCAACATCACCCTGGGGAACTTCATCGGCAAGGGGCTCAGCGTGGAGGGCAGCCTGGTCGTTCGCGGTCTCGGGCTGCCATTCCCGGTCGTCGTGTTCATCGGAAACGCCGTCGGCACTGTTCTGCTGACCTGGGTGTTGATGCCCATCGTGACGCGACTTCTGAACTGGTGGCTGAACCCGGCGGCCTCCAGTGCGCAGACCGTCCGCGGCGTCGCGCTCCTGCTGTTGATCTACGTGATTGAAGTTATGTTCTTCGATTGGGTGTTCCGAAGCTTCGGATTCTGACGGGCATCCTAGAGCCTAGGAGCGCTTGCGGCGGATGATGGTGCGAAGCTTCTCCAGACGGCCGGCGATATCCCGCTCAGCACCATGGTTTGTCGGCCGGTAGTAGTCGACTTCGGCGATCTCGCCCGGCGGATATTGCTGTGCCACAACGCCATCCGGGTCGTCGTGGGGATACCGATAGCCGTGCGCGTGCCCGAGTTGGGCCGCGCCGGAGTAATGACCGTCGCGCAAATGAGCGGGTACCAGTCCGGCCTTGCCTGCCCGGATGTCGGCCATCGCTGCGCCCAGAGCGGTGGTGACCGCATTGGATTTCGGCGCGGTGGCCAGGTGGACGGTGGCGTGCGCAAGCGTCAACTGCGCTTCGGGCATTCCGATCAGCGCGACTGTCTGTGCCGCCGCGACCGCGATCGGCAGGGCCGTGGGGTCGGCCATCCCGATGTCCTCGCTGGCCAGAATCATCAACCGGCGCGCAAGGAACCTCGGATCTTCGCCGGCCACCAGCATTCGGGCTAGGTAGTGCAATGCCGCGTCGACGTCGGAGCCCCGGATCGACTTGATGAAGGCGCTGATCACGTCGT
>SYAA01000117.1 GCA_005789055.1 Actinomycetota bacterium | reverse complement strand
CCCGGCGAGCGGAGGTGTGCTGGCGACCAATGACGACGACGGAGTGGTGGATCCCGTTGCGGTGCAACGGTATCTGGATGCCGACCCGCTGGCGGACTTCGGCTTCTCCGGATGGGTGGGCCCGGAACCGCACGGCGCCCTGCTGGCCAACGCCGGCGTACGCCGCGACCCGCTCATCGCCGACCGGGTGGTGGCCTGGTTGGAGGATCGCTACGCCCGCCGCCGCGCCGGTGACGAAGCGGCGTTGCGGCCCTTCCTGCTGGTGGCCAGTTTCGTCAACCCGCATGACATCGTGCTGTTCCCGACGTGGGTGTTGCGCAGCCCGTTGAAGTCCTCGCACCTGGACCCGCCGCCGGTGCCGCCGGCACCCACCGCCGATGAGGATCTGCGCACCAAACCGGCCGCACAGATCGCGTTCCGCGAGGCCTACTACTCCGGCTACGGTCCGGCCGGCCCGGTCGAGCAGATCTATCAGCGCAACGGCCAGCGCTACCGCGACCTCTACTACCGCCTGCACGCCGAGGTTGACGCCCCGATCGACCGGGTCCGGCGCGCCGTCACCAGCAGTTCGGATGACGCCGTGCTGGTACGCACCTCCGATCACGGCGATCTGCTGGGCGCGCACGGCGGGTTGCACCAGAAGTGGTTCAACCTCTACGACGAGGCCACCCGGGTGCCGCTGGTGATCGCCCGGACCGGCACGCGGGCCACCGGACCGCGGGTCATCGACGCACCCACCTCCCACGTCGATATCGTGCCGACCCTGCTCGGCGCAGCCGGTATCGACGTGCACGCGGTGGCCGAGGCGCTGCGGGAGTCGTTCTCCGAGGTGCACCCCTTGCCGGGCCGCAACCTGATGCCGGTCGTCGACGGCAGCCCGGCCGACGAGGACCGCGCTGTCTACCTGATGACCCGCGACAACATGCTCGAGGGCGACAGCGGCGCCTCGGGGCTTGGCCGGAGGCTCAAGCAGACCGTCAAGCCACCCGCGCCGCTGCGTATCCGGATTCCCGCACACACGGCCGCGAACTTCGAGGGCATTGTGCTGCGAGTCGCTGACGATGCCGCGCCCGGCGGCGCCGACCATCTGTGGAAGCTGGTCCGCAGCTTCGACGACCCGTCCACCTGGACCGAGCCCGGCGTGCGGCAATACGCCGCCAACGGCCCCGGCGGCGACGTCTACCGAACCAGCCCGCTCGATGATCAGTGGGAGCTGTATGACCTGACGGCCGATCCGACCGAGGCCCATAACCGCTGGGATGACCCCGGACTGCACGATCTTCGGGTGTTTCTGCGCACGCGACTGAAACACAGTCGAGCCGATTCGGTTCCCGAGCGCAACAATCCATGGCCATACGCAGCCCGACGGTCGTAGGCTCGCCGCAGGCTTCACAACGAGAGGGGACTGAAGATGTCTTTGTACGCAGTGGTCAACCCGGCAACCGGCGACGTGGTGCAGGAGTACCCGACGGCAACCGACAAGCAGGTCGAGGCTGCGCTGGCCTCAGCGCAGCAGGCCTACCGGGACTGGTCGAAGAACTCCACGGTGGCCCAGCGCGCGGCGCTGATCCGCAAGGTCGCCGCGTTGCACTCCGAACGCCGGCAGGAACTCGCCGAGATCATCAATCGCGAGATGGGTAAGTCGGTCGACGGCGCACTCGGCGAGATCGACTTCAGTGCGGCGATCTATGAGTACTACGCCGATAACGCCGAGAAGTTCCTCGCCGACGAAACGATCGACCTGCTCGACGGTGAGGGCAGCGCGATCATCCGGCGCGGACCGGTGGGCGTGCTGCTGGGCATCATGCCGTGGAACTACCCCTACTACCAGGTGGCCCGGTTCGCCGGCCCGAACCTGACGCTGGGCAACACGATCGTGCTCAAGCACGCACCGCAGTGCCCCGAGTCGGCCGCGGCCATTCAGAAGATCTACGACGACGCAGGCTTCCCGAAGGGCGCCTACGTCAACGTCTACGCCACCAATGAGCAGATCGCCACCGCCATCGCCGACCCGCGGGTGCAGGGCGTATCGCTGACCGGATCCGAGCGCGCCGGTGCGGCGGTCGCCGAGGTCGCCGGACGCAACCTCAAGAAAGTTGTGCTCGAACTCGGTGGGTGCGATCCGTTCATCGTGCTGAGCACCAACGACCTTGACACCACCGTGGAGGCCGCCGTCGCGGGCCGGTTTGAGAACACCGGACAGGCGTGCAACGCGGCCAAGCGCTTCATTGTCGCCGCCGACATCTACGACGACTTCCTGACGAAGTTCACCGCGAAGGTGCTGGAGACCGCGGGGGACCTAGCCCCGCTGTCCTCGGTGGCTGCCGCGAAACGTCTCGGCGAGCAGGTCGACCGCGCGGTGGCCGACGGAGCCACGTTGGTGTCGAACGGCGAACGCAGCGGTGCCCACTTCCCACCCGGCGTGCTGACCGGCCTGTCCCCCGATTCGCCGTCCTACCGCGAGGAACTGTTCGGCCCGGTGGCGTGTGTCTACAAGGCCGCTTCCGAGGACGAGGCGGTGGAGCTGGCCAACGACACCCCGTTCGGTCTGGGCTCCTACGTGTTCACCACCGACCCCGAGCAGGCCAAGCGGGTGGCCGACAAGATCGAGGCCGGCATGGTCTACGTCAACCTCGTCGGCGCCGACGGCGTGGAGTTGCCGTTCGGCGGCGTCAAGCGGTCCGGGTTCGGCCGTGAACTCGGCCGCTTCGGTATCGACGAATTCGTCAACAAGAAGCTCATCCGGATCGGGTAGCGGTGAGCGCCACGGTTGCCCCGACGGCAGCGTTGCGCCAACTCATCGCTGGGACGTGGCAGTCCGGTAGCGGTACGCGGGTGCAGAGCTACAGCCCGACGTCGCCCGATGTCATCGTCGCCGAGGGTGATTCCGCATCCGCTGGCGATGTCGACAACGCGGTCGATGCCGCACGCCACGCCCTGCCGGCGTGGGCGGCGGCTCCGATGCATCAGCGCGGCGCAATTCTTGCCGCCGCGGCGGCGATCATCGAGCGCAATGCCACCACGTGGGGACGGGAGTTGACCCGCGAAGAGGGCAAGACCGTCTCCGAGGGGATCGCCGAGGTCGGTCGCGCCGCGCAGATCCTGCGCTACTACTCCGCCGAGGGTGACCGGCAGGCCGGTGAGATCTTCGCCTCACCGCGAGCCGGCGAACGGATTCTGGTGACCCGCAAGCCGATCGGCGTGGTCGCGGCGATCACACCATTCAACTTTCCGATCGCCATCCCGGCGTGGAAGATCGCCCCCGCACTCGTCTACGGCAATACGGTGGTGTGGAAGCCCGCGAGTTCGGTTCCGCTGTTGGCGCTACGCCTCGCCGAAGCACTCACCGATGCCGGGCTGCCGCCCGGCGTACTCAACCTGATGATCGGCGACTCCACCGTCGGGGACGCACTGATCGGCCACGCCGACATCGATGCGATCACCTTCACCGGCTCGACCGGGGTCGGCCGGAAGATCGCCGCCGCTGCAGCGACTCGGGGGGTACCGGTCCAGGCTGAGATGGGCGGTAAGAACGCTGCCGTAGTCCTCGACGACGCCGACTTCGATCTGGCCCTTGAACAGGTAATGCTGGGCGCATTTCGCAGCAGCGGCCAAAAATGCACCGCCACTTCGCGATTGGTGCTCACCGAGGGGATCGCTGATGAATTCCTGGCGGCGCTGATCTCACGAGCCGACACCCTTGCCGTCGGCGATCCCAGTAACGAAACAACCCAGATGGGTCCGGTCATCAGTTCATCAGCACAGTCGAGCATCATCTCGGGAATCGACAATGCCCGGAAACAGGGCGCAACCGTACTGGCCGGCGGCGGTGGTTACCGCAACGGCGGACTCGCCCACGGCCATTTCGTGGCTCCAACCATCGTCGAACTGACCCAACCCGCCGATATCTGGACTGACGAACTGTTCGGACCGGTGCTGGCGGTGCGGCGCGCCGGCGGGGCCGAGGAGGCATTCGCGTTGGCCAACGACAGCATGTTCGGACTCTCTGCCGCGGTCTTCACCCAGGATCTCACCCGGGCCCTGCAGGCAATCGACTGTGTTGACGTCGGAGTGCTGCACATCAACTCCGAATCTGCGGGAGCAGACCCCCACGTTCCCTTCGGTGGCGCAAAACGCAGCGGCCTGGGCCCAAAGGAACAGGGCGGCGCGGCGCGCGATTTCTTCACCCACACCACCACGGTGTATTTGCGCGGCGGTACCCCGAACACCTGAGTCAGCCGCCACGGCAATGCGGATCCGCGTTGGAAATAGACTCGACTGTGTGAAAGTGCTGACGATCCATATCGCGCCGGGCAGTCGGCTAGCGACTCGTGCGGTCGACTCCGTCGACGCCGAAGCGCGCAAGGGTCTCCTCGGAGATCGGTATCACGGCAGTCGGCACCGTCAGGTCACTCTGCAGTCCCGGGAGTCGCTGGACCTGGCCGCGGCTGATCTGGGCCTGGAATTCGATTCCCACGCGACCCGGCGCAACATCACCGTCGACCGCGGCGAGATTCCGGCCACACCGGGCGTCCGGCTGCGAATCGGCGAGGCCGAGTTCGAGGTTGTGCGCGACGCGGCGCCGTGTCGCCTGCTCGACGATTGGATCGGCCCGGGCGCGATGGTGGCACTGCGCGGCAGGGCCGGGTCGGCGTTACGGGTTCTGCGGTCGGGAACCATCCGGGTGGGCGACAGCGTGCTGATCACGCCGAAGGGTGATGCCCGTGACACATGACCTCGACACCGCGGAGCAGGCGCCTGGGTTCGCACGCGTCGGCAGCCTCTACTACCCCGTGCTGGTCGCCGTCTTCACCGCCCTGGTCATCATCTCCAACGTCGCGGCCACAAAGGGGGTGGCGTTCGGACCGATCATCACCGACGGCGGTTTCATCGTCTTCCCGCTGACCTACATCATCGGCGACGTGCTGGCGGAGATCTACGGATTCAGGGCGGCCCGGCGTGCGATCATCCTTGGCTTCGCGATGAATGCTCTTGCGGCTCTGGTCTTCTGGGTGACGGTCTATCTGCCGGCCGCTGACTTCTATCCCAACCAGGAGCATCTCGCCAACGTCGTGGGGGCCTACACCCAGTTGATCGCCGCGGGCCTTGCCGGATTCCTCGTCGGGCAGACCATCAACGCCTGGGCCGTTGTGAAGATCAAGGAACGCACCAGGGAGAAACACCTCTGGGCCCGGCTCGTCGGTTCGACATTCGTCGGCCAGCTCGGCGACACCCTGGTCTTCTGCGCCATCGCCGCGCCGGCGATCGGAATCACCACTTTCGCCGACTTCGCCACCTACGCAACGCTCGGCTGGGTGTACAAGACCGCGGTCGAGGTCCTGCTGCTGCCCGTCACCTATTCGCTGATCGGCTACATCAAGCACCGCGAGCCGACCTACACCGCCCTGGTGTGATGAGCGCGCCGACAATCCGCGACTACGGCGATCGGGCGCTCCTGCTTGAGTACGACTCCACAGCCGAGGTTCTCGCCTCGGCCTCAGCACTGCGTGCGGCGGACCTTCCCGAGGTGGCCGACATCGTCCCCGGCGCAAGAACGGTGTTGGTGACGCTGACCGACCCAGCGCATCAGGCCGCGACGCGGACACGGCTGGCGACGGTCGACTTCACCACCCCGGCGGACCCGGCGCGGCCCGGTCCGGGCGATGCGGTGATTGACGTGATCTACGACGGCGCCGATCTCGCTGAGGTGGCGGCGCTGTTGACGATGAGTGTCGCCGACCTGATCGACGCCCACACCGGGACGCCGTGGCGGGTCGGATTCGGTGGATTCGCGCCCGGATTCGCCTACCTCGTCGACGGCGACAGTCGGCTATCGGTTCCCCGCCGGACCCAGCCCCGAACCCGGGTACCCGCCGGTTCAGTCGCGTTGGCCGGTGAGTTCAGCGGTATCTACCCGCGGGAGTCGCCGGGCGGGTGGCAACTCATCGGCCGTACCGAAGCGGTGCTGTGGGATGTCGAGCGGACCCAACCGGCCCTCTTGATACCCGGCATGTGGGTGACCTTCCGTGCGGTGGACGCTCCATGATCGGCCCCCATGATCAGCCTTGAGGTGTGCGAAACGGGACCGCTTGCCTTGGTGGAGGATCTCGGTCGAGCAGGTCTTGCCCATGTCGGCGTCACCCGGTCCGGTGCCGCCGACCGGCGTGCCCACCGACTGGCCAACCGGTTGCTCGCCAACGCCGAAGACCGGGCCACGATCGAGATCACTTTCGGTCAGTTCAGCGCCCGGGTACTCGGCGGTGGTCTGGACATCGCCGTCACCGGTGCTGAGGCTCAGCCGGCGATTGACGGAATCCCGTTCGGCGTCAACAGCGTTGCCCGCATTCGAGAAGGCCAGGTGATCTCGCTGGGGATGCCGCGCGCCGGGGTGCGCAGCTATCTCGGCGTCCGTGGTGGCTTCGCGGTGGCTCCCGTGCTCGGCTCGCGCAGCTACGACACGATGTCGGGAATCGGACCGCCGCCCCTTCGGCCGGGTGATGTTGTGCCAGTCGGTGAGCCGGTGGGGCACTTGCCGGAACTGGACCTGGCGCCGGTGGCCGCGATCCCGGGTGGCCCCGTCGAGTTGCGGTTGCTCCGGGGGCCGCGCGACGACTGGTTCATCGACCCCGACGCGCTTGTGCGCACCGCGTGGATGGCATCACCGGCCAGTGACCGCATTGGTCTGCGGCTCGCCGGGCCGGGGCTGGAACATCGGTGGCCGGGGCGACAGCTTCCCAGCGAAGGCGCCGTCCGCGGCGCGGTGCAGGTTCCACCGGACGGACAGCCGATCATTCTCGGGGTCGACCATCCCGTCACCGGTGGTTACCCGGTGATCGGTGTCGTCATCGACACCGACACCGACCGGATCGCCCAAGTTCGCGGTGGCCAGCAGTTGCGTCTCGTCTGGGCATCGGGACCCGGAAGACATCGCGACGGGCATTGACTAGCATCGAGACCAGTAGTGTGATTCTCAACACTGTCGAGGAGTCCCGATGTCGAAGGCCACTGAACTCGCCGAACTGCACCAGCACATCGGAAACCTGCGCCGGTGCGTCAACGCTCTGCACGACCGCTTCGGCGATGCCCCAGAGATGCGACGCGTCATCTTAGATACCGAGCGAATACTCGTTGACCTGGAACTTCTCGAGATGGATGCTGGCGAACTGGAACTGGCGACGCACGCCGGCACGTTCACCGGCGAGAAGATCCAGGTGCCCGACACACCGTACGACCGAGAGTTCTGGCGCGACGTCGATGACGAAGGTGTGGGCGGGCACAACAGACGCTGACCCACCAGTCAACGGGTGCCTTCACCGCGGTGTAACCTG
>SYAA01000116.1 GCA_005789055.1 Actinomycetota bacterium | reverse complement strand
GGTGGTCCCGACTGGCCGCGGTGGTGCTGGTCGCTGAATTGGCCGCCGCATCCGCGCTGATCGCCATTGGCCCCGCCGCGGCGCGGTCACCGTCGGCCCCACCTCCGGTGGTATCGGCTTCGGCGCCACTGGAGGTCGGAGACGGCCGCCATGCCCGTCGCGTCAGGGTCGACCTCGTCAGTCTCGGGGGGAGTCGTACCGACGCCGTACTTGAGCGCGTCAGCGCCGCGATCGGTGACGCTGTCGACGCCGTGGAGCGGTTCTGGGGCACCAACTTCCAGCGCGAGATCGTGGTGGTCGCCACCGGGTCCGGAGAACAATTCGTTGAATACGCCGGACTGGATCCGAAGCGCGGATGGACCGATATCGCCGCCGTCGCCGTCGCCGACGATGTCGATTTCATCGGCCGCACAGCATCCGGACAGCGGATCGTTCTTGCCCCGGACGCGGCGGCGATGAGCGACACCGCGTTGCGAATCGTACTGGCGCATGAGCTTTTCCACCTCGCGGCCCGAACCGAGACCGCACTGGATGCGCCACGCTGGCTGACCGAAGGGGTAGCCGACTTTGTCGCGCGTCCACCGACGGCGATTCCTGTCGGCGCCACCGCCGTCCTTCCGTCGGATGCCGAGTTGGACGCGGGCGGCGCCGATCTTGCGGCGGTCTACGACCGGGCGTGGTGGTTCGCTCGCTTTGTCGCCGACAGCCACGGCACCGGAACGCTGCGCCGACTCTACGCGGCTGCCTGCGGACCCGGCCACGCGGACCTGGCCGCGGCGGTCCGGCAGGTGATCGGCACCGATCTGGCCGACCTACAGCGCCGATGGGCGCAGTGGATGGCCCAGGAGGCTCGCCGCTGATGACGCGAATCCTGTTGGTCACCAACGACTTTCCGCCGCGACGCGGTGGTATACAGTCCTATCTTGAACAGTTCGTCCACCACCTGGTCGGGGCCGATGATGAGCTGACGGTCTATGCGCCGCGGTGGAAGGGCGCGCCCGACTACGACCGCGCGGCGCCGTTCGCCGTCGTCCGTCACCCCGGCACACTGATGCTGCCCGAGCCGGGAGTGGACCGGCGTATGCGCTCGCTGATTCGTGAACACGGCATCGAAACCGTATGGTTCGGCGCCGCTGCGCCACTGGCCCTGCTGGCATCGCGGGCCCGCGGTGCCGGCGCTGAACGCGTCGTGGCCAGCACCCACGGTCACGAGGTGGGGTGGTCGATGCTGCCCGGGGCGCGTTCGGCGCTGCGGCGGATCGGCAGCGAGACCGACGTGGTCACCTACGTCAGTCGCTACACCCGCGACCGATTCGCCTCCGCGTTCGGACCGGCTGCGCGCCTTGAACATCTGCCGCCGGGAGTGGACACCGAATGCTTTCGGCCCGATCCGGTGGCGCGCGCTGAACTCCGGGAAAGGTACCGCCTCGGCGACCGGCCCACGGTGGTGTGCGTGTCACGACTGGTAGCGCGCAAGGGTCAGGACATGCTGATCAGGGCTATGCCCCAGATCCGGCGCCGAGTCGACGGCGCCGCACTGGTCATCGTCGGCGGCGGGCCGTATGCCGACACCCTGCATGAACTGGCCAAGCGCTGGGGCGTAGCCGCCGACGTCGTGTTCACCGGCGGTGTTCCCACCGCCGCACTGCCCGGCCATTACGCGATGGCGGACGTCTTCGCGATGCCGTGTCGCACCCGGGGGGCGGGCCTGGACGTCGAGGGTCTGGGCATCGTGTTCCTGGAGGCCGCTGCTGCCGGAGTGCCGGTGGTGGCCGGCCGTTCGGGCGGTGCGCCGGAGACGGTTCGCGACGGCGAAACCGGCCGGGTGGTCGATGGCCGGGCCCATGACGAGATCGTCGATGCGATCACCGATCTGCTCGCCGATCCGGAACGCGCCCGACGGATGGGCCGGGCCGGGCGGGACTGGATAAGCCGGGAGTGGAATTGGCAGACCCACTCCCGGCGGCTGGCCGAGCTGTTGCGTGCAGATCCGCGCCGTTAGACACAGCGGCGTCGGGTTCAACAAATCGAAAAGCCCGCGGGTCGGTTCCACCCTCACGCCCGCCAGGCGGCGATATGTGAAGCTAGACGACGTGAGCAGTATCCAGGTCGCTGACGAGACGTTCGTCGCCGCCGATCCGGTGGCGGTCGGCAGGGCGGTGGGGGACCGGGCCAACTGGCGTCGCTGGTTCACCGACCTCTACCTCGACGTGGTCGAAGACCGGGCCGAGCGGGGGGTGCGATGGACCGTCACCGGCGCCCTCACCGGAACCATGGAGGTCTGGTTGGAACCGGTGCTCGACGGGGTAGTCCTGCACTACTTCCTGCACGCGGAGCCCACCGGCGGTTCGGCTCCGACGAATCCGGCCACGCTCAATCATCGACGCCGGGTGGCGGGCAAACGGATGGCGTTCGAGATCAAGAACACCCTGGAGGCGACACGACCGGTGGGCACACCGCCGAGGCCCTGATAGCCGGTTCGGGTCGAGGTGCGAGAGGGTACGGTGTGTTCCCATGTTGACGGGACGAACGCGGCGGTCCCGCCGTCTTGGGAAGCTCTGACGGTGGCGGATAAGACAGCGCAGACCATCTACATCGACGCCGAACCGAGCGCGGTCATGGATGTCATCGCCGATATCGCCTCCTACCCGCAGTGGGTGTCGGAGTACACCGAGGCCGAGGTTCTCCAGACCGACGCCACGGGCAATCCCGCGGTGGCCCGCCTGGTGCTGGAAGCGGTCGTGCTCAAGGACACGATGGTCCTCGCCTACGAATGGCCTGCCGATCGTCGGTCGGTGCGCTGGTCGCTGGTGTCGAGCACATTGCTCAAATCCCTCGATGGCGTCTACCTGCTCACACCCCGGGGCTCCGGAACCGATGTGACCTATGAACTCGCGGTTGATCTGATGGTTCCGATGATCGGTCTGCTCAAGCGCAAGGCCGAGCGCCGGCTCACCGATACCGCGTTGAAGGACCTCAAGAAGCGGGTTGAGGGCTGAGTGGAATCCGCTTACGCCGCCGCCGATGCGGGCCCGCCCCGGCAGGCCCCGATCGCCTTCTTCGCCGGTGATGCCCGGATTGCCTTCTTTGTCGGCAAGGGTGGTGTCGGCAAGTCGACGTTGGCGGCGGCGACGGCGGTGGCGGCGGCGCTGAGCGGCGATCGGGTGCTGGT
>SYAA01000115.1 GCA_005789055.1 Actinomycetota bacterium | reverse complement strand
TCGAGGTGGCGGGCCGCGCCGGCGAAGAACGCGATGTTGTCGATGCTGCCGGGCACGTCGAACTCAGTCGCCAAGCGCACCGGCTTGCCGGTCTGGCTGACCTCCTCGGCCACGAACTCGGCGGCGTGGGCATCGACGAGCTCGGCCAGTTTCGCCAGCACGGCGGACCGTTCGGCCGGGGTCGCGGCCGACCAGGCGGGCAGTGCGGCCCGCGCCGAGGCCACCGCCACGTCCACATCGCCGGGTGTCGCGAGCGCCATGTCGGCGACGACTGCGCCGGTCGCAGGGTTGATCACCTGATGATTGCTTCCGTCGGTGCGCACCGGGGCGCCATCGATCCAGCTACTGGGTCGGACCGTCTTGGCAATCATCGGGCAACGTTAACCCGACCGATACGCAATTCAGCACTGAATCGGGCGCACAACGCCGGTATCCGTGTATCCAGTTGCTTATAACGACGGATTCCGTGCACAATCGGTCAATGGACGACATGTCCAAGACCATCATCGAGAAGCTCCAGCGCGACGGCCGGCGCTCCTATGCCGGGATCGGCAAGGACGTCGGCCTGTCCGAGGCCGCGGTACGCCAGCGGGTGCAGCGATTGATCGACGCCGGGGTGATGGACATCGTCGCGGTCACCGACCCGATGCAACTGGGGTTCAACCGGCAGGCGATGGTCGGGATCCGTTGCCAGGGCGACACCACCAAGGTCGCCGAGCGGCTCGCGAAAATCGACGCCGTGTCCTACGTGGTTCTCACAGCGGGCAACTTCGACGCACTCGTCGAGATCGTCTGCGCCGACGATGCCGAACTCCTAGACCTGCTCAACACCGAAATCCGGGCCATACCGGGCGTGACTTCTACCGAGACGCTCGTCTATCTCAAACTCGTTAAACAACAATACAATTGGGGCACACGATGACCACCACCGAAACCCGGGATCTCACCGCGGAGTTGTCGGCCAAGGCCGACCGCCACCTGTGGGGACACTTCGCCAGACACGGACAAGGCATCAGCGCGCCGATCATCTCGCGCGGCGAGGGCTGCTACATCTACGACAGCCACGGTAAGCGCTACTTCGACGGCCTGTCCGGACTGTTCGTGGTCCAGGTCGGTCACGGCCGCGTCGAGCTGGCCGAGGCCGCCGCCAAGCAGGCCGAGACCCTTGACTTCTTCCCGCTGTGGTCGTACGCCACCCCGCCGGCGATCGAACTGGCCGACCGGCTGGCGCACTACGCCCCCGGAGATCTGAACCGGGTGTTCTTCACCACCGGTGGCGGCGAAGCGGTGGAGAGCGCGTGGAAGCTGGCCAAGCAGTTCTACAAGCTGACCGGAAAACCCGGGAAGTACAAGGTCGTCTCCAGGGCCATCGCCTACCACGGCACCCCGCAGGGCGCACTGGCCATCACTGGACTGCCGGAATTCAAAGCGCCCTTCGAACCGTTGACTCCCGGCGGGTTCCGCGTGCCGAACACCAACTTCTACCGTGCGCCCGAACCGTATGACACCGATATCAAGGCCTGGGGCCGTTACTGCGCCGACCGGATCGCCGAGGCGATCGAGTTCGAAGGGCCCGACACGGTGTGTGCGGTGTTCCTCGAACCGGTGCAGAACGCCGGCGGGTGCTTCCCGCCGCCGCCCGGTTACTTCGAGCGGGTCCGCGAAATCTGCGACGAATACGACGTGCTGCTGGTCTCCGATGAGGTGATCTGCGCGTTCGGCCGCATCGGATCAATGTTCGCCTGTGACGATTTCGGCTACGTTCCCGACATCATCACCTGCGCCAAGGGTATGAGTTCGGGGTATTCGCCGATCGGCGCGATGATCGCCAGCGACCGGCTGTTCGAGCCGTTCAACGATGGCAAGACAACCTTCGGCCACGGCTATACCTTCGGCGGGCACCCGGTATCGGCGGCAGTGTCACTGGCCAACCTCGACATCTTCGAGCGCGAAGGAATCAACGACCACGTCAAGACCAACGCGCCGATCCTGCGGGCCACCCTCGAGCAACTGCTGGAGCTTCCGATCGTCGGCGACGTCCGCGGCGAGGGCTTCTTCTATGGCATCGAACTGGTCAAGGATAAGAAGACCCGGGAAACGTTCGACGACTCCGAGAGCGAGCGCCTGCTGCGCGGATTCCTGTCAGCAGCACTGTTCGAGGCCGGACTGTATTGCCGCGCCGACGACCGCGGTGATCCGGTCGTGCAGTTGGCGCCGCCACTGATCAGCGGTCCGGCGGAGTTCGACGAGATCTACCAGATCCTGCATCGGGTGCTGGGCGAAGCCAGTCGGCTGCTGTGACTTCGGCTCCGATGAACCCCAAGCCGCCTGTCGATCCGGTCCGGTGGACGCCGCCGCCGGTCGCGCCGCTGCCAGAGTTCGGGCCTGCCGAGCTGACCGTCGTGCCGATGCCGGGCGACGCGCCGGAGGACATCGTCGTCGACGCCGACGGCGCCCTGTGGACCGGACTCGTCGACGGCCGCATCGTGCGGATTGGCCCGGACGGCGCGGTTGCGGTCATCGGACAGACCACCGGCCGACCGCTCGGGATGACGGTGGCCCGCGACGGTCGGCTACTGATCTGCACCAGCCCAGGCGGACTGCTGGCAATGGACCGCACCAGCGGCAATATCGAGGTGTTGGTCGATTCGGTTGACTTCAGGTCGCTGAACTTCTGCTCGAATGTTGTCGAATTACCTGATGGCACAATCTATTTCACCCAGTCCACCGCGAAGTTCACCTACGCCAACTTCAAGGGCGCAATCATCGAGGCGCGCGGTGACGGCGGGCTGTTCAGGCGCGACCCCGATGGCACCGTTAGCGCCGTGCTCGACCACCTGTATTTCGCCAATGGTCTGACCGCGACCCTCGACGGCACGGCGCTGGTATTTGCGGAAACCCAAGGCCGGCGATTGTCGAAGTACTGGCTGACCGGACCAAAGACCGGAACTGTGACGGTGCTGGCCGAGCATCTGTCGGCCATGCCGGACAACATCTCGACGGGGTCGACGGGGTGGATCTGGGTGGCGATGGTGACACCGCGCAATGCGGCCGCCGACGCCCTGGCGCCCCGGATGCCACTGCTGCGCAAGCTGGTGTGGGCATTGCCCGACCGGTTGCAGCCGCAGATCGTCCCGGAGGTCAATGTGATGGCGTTTGATCCCGATACCGGAGCAGCGGTGGCCGGTGTCCGGATGAAGCGCCCGGATTTCGGAGTGGTGACCGGCCTGGTGGAGCACCAGGGCCGGCTGTGGATGAGCAGCATCGGCTTCCCGGCCGTTGCGTCCTGCCCGATCCCGGGCTGACGGCGAGGCTCCCCTGAATCGGGGGCCGAATCGCCTAGCCTGCGAGGCGATGGTGAATATGACCAGGCTGCGGCGCGCTGCCGCTCTCACGGCGACCCTCTTGATGATCGGTACGCCGGCCGCGGCGTGGGCCGAGCCCAACTCGGCACCGGATCCCAATAGCTGCCCGTACAAGGTCTCCACTCCACCGGCAGTGGACTCCTCGGAGGTTCCCAAGGCGGGCGATCCGCCGCAGCCGCTGCCGGTGCCGGCCTCGGCGGTCGGCGGGGATGCGCTGAGTGGGTGTGGCGTGATCGTCGCCGCCGGAACCCCGCCTTTGCCGGGGGACATCTCGGCCGAGGCCTGGCTGGTCGCCGACCTGGACACCGGGGCGGTGATCGCGGCCCGCGATCCCCATGGCCGTCACCGCCCGGCCAGCGTCATCAAGGTGCTCACCGCCATGGTGGCCATCAACGAACTACCGCTGAACAGAATCGTCGACGGCACCCAGGCCGATGCCAACGTCGAGGGCACCCGGGTCGGCGTGGACGTCGGCGGCCGCTACACCATCAACGACCTGCTGCACGGGCTGATCATGTACTCCGGAAACGATGCCGCACACGCGCTGGCCACCCAACTCGGTGGAATGGATGCGGCACTGGGCAAAATCAACGCCCTGGCCGCCAAGCTCGGTGCCCGAGACACCCGGGTGGCCACACCGTCGGGCCTCGACGGGCCGGGCATGAGCACCTCCGCCTACGACGTGGGTTTGTTCTTCCGGTACGCGTTCGGCAACCCGATCTTCGCCGACATCGCCGCCACCCGCAGCTACATGTTCCCGGACAACAACGGCCAGCCGCCCTTTGAGATCGAGAACGACAACAAGTTGTTGCTCAACTATCCGGGCGCGCTCGGCGGCAAGACCGGCTTCACCGATGACGCCCGTCAGACCTTCGTCGGCGCCGCGGATCGTGACGGACGCCGGTTGGTGACCGTGCTGCTGCGCGGCACCCGCGAACCGATCGCGCCGTGGGAGCAGGCCGCGCACCTGCTCGACTACGGGTTCGCCACCGC
>SYAA01000013.1 GCA_005789055.1 Actinomycetota bacterium | reverse complement strand
TCGCGCAAGGTGACTCCGTCGACGTACTCCATCACAATGTAGGGCTGCGGACCGGCGGCCGTCGCGGCCTCCCCGGTGTCGTACACGGCCACGATCGCGGGATGGTTGAGCGCCGCGGCGTTCTGGGCCTCGCGTCGGAAACGCAGATAGAAACTCGGATCGCGGGCCAGATCCGCGCGCAGCACCTTGACCGCGACATCGCGGTGCAGCCTCAGATCCCGGGCCAGATGGACTTCCGACATTCCGCCGAAGCCGAGGATCTCCCCCAGCTCGTAGCGGTCGGAGATGTGCTGGCCGGTCACGGTGGTGGCCCGCCGTCGGGCGCATCCGGTTCTACGGTGTCGGTGACGGTCTGCTGGACCGGGGTCCGGGTGCGTTCGTTCCGGTCGGCCACGACGAGCAGGATTGCGCTGACGATCGCCAGTGCGCCCAGCACCCCGGCCGCCCAGAGCAGGGCTCGCTGACCCGCGGAGAATGCCCGCCGGGCAGGCGGTGGTGATCGGTGACCGGTGGTGGGTCGAGGCCGCGGAGCCGGTGCGGGCCGCACGTCGGTTCGGGTGGCGCCCGGGATCGCGGCCGGGTTGGCCTTGATGACGGGTGCGGAGTTCGGCCGCGGTGCGCGTCGTCCGGAACGCACCGCGGCTACCGCATCGGCGAACTGCCCGCCGTTGCGGTAGCGCAGGCCTGGATTTTTCACCAGGGTGACCTCGATGAGCTCACGGACGTTGGGTGGCAGATCGGCCGGCAGCGGAGCCGGAGTCTCCTTGATGTGTTTCATTGCGACGGTCAACGCACCATCGCCGACGAAGGGTCGCTTGCCCGAAACCGCTTCGTAGCCAACGACTCCCAGCGAGTAGACGTCGCTGGCCGCAGTTGCGTCCTCGCCGAGGGCCTGCTCGGGTGCGATGTACTGGGCCGTTCCCATCACCATCCCGGTCTGGGTCACCGGCACCGCGTCGACGGCTTTGGCGATGCCAAAGTCGGTGAGTTTCACCTGGCCGTTCGGCGTGATGAGGATGTTGCCGGGTTTGACGTCACGGTGGACCAGGCCAGCGGTGTGGGCGACCTGAAGTGCCCGCCCGGTCTGCTCAAGCATGTCCAGGGCGTGGCGCAGCGACAACCGTCCGGTTCGCTTGAGCACCGAGTTCAGTGGTTCGCCGTTGACCAGTTCCATGACCAGATAGGCGGTGCGACCCTCGCCGTCCATGTCGGTCTCGCCGTAGTCGTGCACGGCCGCGATACCCGGGTGATTGAGCATCGCGACGATGCGCGCCTCGGCGCGGAACCGCTCCAGGAACTCCGGGTCGGAAGAGAATTCCTGTTTGAGGACCTTGACCGCGACCCGGCGCCCCAGCCGGCTGTCGACGGCCTCCCAGACCTGGCCCATGCCGCCGGTGGCGATCAGTCGCTGAAGCCGATAGCGGCCGGATAGCGTCACTCCGACGCGGGGGCTCATTGCTTGCCTCGCGTCGCTCGGCTGCGGGGGCTCATTGCTGGCCCTGTAGCACTGCGGCGATCGTGGCTCGACCGATTGGTGCCGCGAGCGCTCCACCGGTGGCAGAAAGACGTTCGCCGCCATTCTCCACGAGCACCGCTACCGCGACTCTCGGACTTTGTGCCGGGGCGAAGGCGATGTACCAGGCGTGCGGCGGGGTCAGTCGAGGGTCGGTGCCGTGCTCGGCGGTCCCGGTCTTGGATGCGATCTGCACTCCGGGAATTGCGCCCTCCTGCTGGGTGAACTTTTCGGCGCCGATCATCAAATCAGTGAGCTTAGCCGCGACCTGCGCTGAAACAGCTTGACGCTGCTCCTGAGGAGCGGTGGCGCTGATGTTGGACAGCCCGGGTCCTTCCAGGCGGTCCACCAGGTAGGGCGCCATGACCATTCCGGAATTTGCCACCGCCGCAGCGATCATCGCATTTTGCAGTGGCGTCACCGCCACATCCTTCTGCCCCATGCTGGACATCCCGACCGCGGCGGCGTCGGCCATCGGGCCAATCGTGGACTCGGCAACCTGTAACGGAATCGAGGCCGGAGGGCTGTCAAACCCGAACGCATCTGCGGTCCGGCGCAGGGCATCGGCGCCGAGTCGGATTCCCAATTCGACGAAAGCGGTATTGCACGAGCGTTCGAAGGCTTCTCGGAGCGGAGCGGTCGGGGCGTTTCCGCACTGCGCCCCGCCGTAGTTCTCCAGAGTCGCGGTGCTGTCCGGCAGGGTGATCGAGCCGGCGGCGGTCAGCGGTGTGTCTTCGGAGATTCCGGCCTGGAGCGCCGCGGCGGTGGTGATGACCTTGAAAGTCGATCCGGGTGGGTAGCGCTCGGCGATGGCGCGGTTGGTCAGCGGCGAGTCCGGGTCGTCGCGTAACCGCTGCCAGGCGTCGCCCTGAGTATCGGTGTCATGAGTGGACAGCAGGTTGGGGTCATACGAGGGCGACGACACCATCGCCAGGATCTTTCCGGTGGACGGCTCCAAGGCCACCACCGAACCTTTGCATGGACCGCCGCAGCCCTGCTGGAGGGCCGACCATGCGGCTTGCTGAACCCTGGGAACCAACGTGGTTTCCACATTGCCGCCGCGGGGATCGCGGCCGGTGAAGAAATCGGCCAGTCGGCGGCCGAACAGACGCTCGTCGGAGCCGTTGAGGATGAGGTCCTCGGCGCGCTCGAGTCCGTTGCTCGAGTACCGCAGTGAGTAGAAGCCCGTCACCGGCGCGTACAGCTGCGGGTCCGGGTATACCCGGAGGAAGCGGTAGCGGCCGTTCGTCGACAGCGAGTAGGCCAGCAACTGACCACCGGCGGTGATCTGGCCGCGCTGGCGGGAGTACTCGTCGAGCAGGACCCGTTGATTGCGCGGGTCTGACCGTAGTGCGTCGGCCCGAAACACCTGCGTCACCGTGGCATTGATCAGCAGTACCACGGTCAACGCCATGACCATCATCGAGATTCGTCGAAGTGAGGTGTTCATCAGCGGCTGATCACCTCGGTGCGCGCCGCCGCGATGGGTGTGTGCTGGCTGGTCTGGATCGGTCGGCGCGCGGCGTGAGAGATGCGTACCAGGATCGCCAGCAGCAGGTAGTTGGCCACCAGCGAGGATCCGCCGTACGAGAGCCATGGAGTGGTCAGCCCGGTCAAGGGGATCAGTCCGGTCACTCCGCCGACCACGATGAACAACTGGATCGCGAGCGTTGACGCCAGTCCGGCCGCCAGCAGCTTGCCGAAGCTGTCGCGTACCGCGATCGCAGTACGCAGGCCCCGCACGATCACGATCGTGTAGAGCAACAACACCCCGGACAGCCCGACAAGACCCAATTCCTCCCCCACCACGGCGATGATGAAATCCGTCGAGGCCGCCGGGACGGTTCCGGGCTGGCCGTTGCCAAGACCGGTGCCGAAGACACCGCCGGTGGCGAAGCTGAACTGCGACTGCACCATTTGGTAGCCGGCACCCGCGGGGTCGGCGAAGGGATCCAACCAGGTCTGCACGCGGCCGCGGACATGACCGAAAAGGTGATAGGCCGCAATGCTTCCCGCGGCAAATAGGCTCAGACCGATCACGACCCAGCTGAACCTCTCGGTGGCGATGTAGACCATCACCAGGAACGAGGCGTAGAGCAGCAGGGAGGTGCCGAGGTCCTTTTCGAACACCATCACCCCGACCGAGATGATCCAAGCCGCCAGCAGCGGCGCCAGGTCTCGCGGCCGCGGTAGGTCCATCCCGAGGAAATGTTGCCCGGCGCTGGTGAAGAGATTGCGTTTGGCGACAAGGACTCCGGCAAAGAACACCAGCAGCAGGATTTTGGAGAACTCGGCAGGCTGAATACTGAATCCCGGCAGGCGAATCCAGATCTTTGCGCCGTTGGTCTCCGACAGGCTGGCCGGCAGCAGGGCGGGAATGGCGAGCAGTACCAGGCCGACCGCGCCACAGATGTAGTCGTAGCGGGCGAGCATCCGATGATCGGTAAGGAGGAACACCACCAGGGCGAAGCCGCTGATTCCAACCAGGGTCCACAGGATCTGGTGCCCGGCCCCGGGGTTGCCCGCCGGGGTGTCTCCGGCGAGGTCGAGCCGGTGAATCAGCACCAGACCCAGACCATTGAGCAGCGCCACCACCGGGAGCAGTAGCGGGTCGGCGTAGGGCGCGAATCGTCGAACCGCGAGATGCGCAATGCTCAGCAGTGCCAGGAATGCTCCGGTATAGCGCAGCAGGTCCCAGCTCAGGCCGCGATCCTGGTTGGCCTCCACGATCATCAGAGCAACGCCGGTGATGAGGGAGGCGAAGCACAGCAGGGCCAGTTCGGCATTGCGCCGGGTGGGCAGTACCGGTATCAGAGCGACCGGCGACTGAGGCGCGGTCGTCAGGAGAGCTTCGCCGGCCGTGGACTGCTTTCCCGTCATGCCGCCGCCCGGCAGTCAATGCCCGGAGCCTGCGGCGGTACCGGAGGCGCCGCGCCGCGCGCCCCTGTTTTGGTGGAGGAGTTTTTCGGCCGTGGCGGTGCACAGGGCGGCAGCAGTGATGTGCGGGTCAGTTCCCGTAACTGGGCGAAGGCGGCGTCGAGGTTCCCGGCCGGGAGCCCGGCGGCCACCTGGGCCCGACCGGAGGGTTGCAGATCCCCCAGGCGCACCAGCGTGCAGTCCAACCCGTCGGTGGGCTGCTGGTAGCTGATCTCGGAAAGTTCGCCCCGATCATTGAGGCAGCCCAGCAGGAACGGCTGCTGCAGGCGCATTCCGAGGATCGAACCCTGGAT
>SYAA01000114.1 GCA_005789055.1 Actinomycetota bacterium | reverse complement strand
CATGAACCGCAGGCGGGTCTTGAGCCGCAGGGCGCTCTGGTTGTGCAACAGGCTCTCCCACCAGTGCCCGACCACGTATTCCGGAATGAACACGGTGATCACGGTACGCGGGGCCTCCCGGTTGATCCGCCTGATGTAATCAATTATCGGGCCGGTGATTTCGCGGGAGGGCGAGGCGAGCACCTTCAGCGGGACCGTGACCTCGCTGGCTTCCCATTCAGCCGTGAGTCTGCGCGTCTCGACCTCATTGACATCGACACTGAGCGCTTCGAGCACGTCCGGTCGCGTCGCCCGCGCATAGGCCAGCGCCCGAAGTGTGGGCAGTTGCATGGTCGAGACGAGCACCACCGCGTGGTTGCGGCTGGGCAGCACGATCTCGCGTTGCTCGGCTTCGACCGGCGTCAGCTCGCGCGCCACCGCGGCGTAGTGCCGGTTGATCGCCTTCATCAGGATGAAAAGGCTGCCCATCGCCAGGATCGCGATCCACGCCCCGGCCAGGAACTTGGTGGCGAGCACAACGATCAACACCGAACCGGTGGAGATGCAGCCGATGGTATTGATGATCCGGGAGCGGATCATCCGGCGGCGCTCTTCGGGGTCGTCCTCGGTGCGCAATAGCCGCGTCCAGTGCCGCACCATCCCGATCTGGCTGAGCGTGAACGACACGAAAACGCCGACGATGTAGAGCTGGATCAGTGCGGTGACCTCGGCATCGAATGCGACGACGAATGCGATCGCCGCCAGCGCGAGGAACACGATGCCGTTGGAGAAAGCCAACCGGCCGCCGCGGGTGAGCAGCTGGCGGGGAAGGTAGCGATCCTTGGCCAGGATGGAGCCGAGTACCGGAAAGCCATTGAACGCGGTGTTGGCCGCCAGGATGAGGATTAGTGCGGTGACGCCGGTGATCAGATACAGGCCGAGCGGAAAATCTCGGAAGATCGCGTCCGCGAGTTGGGCCACCAACGTCTTCTGCCGGTAGTCGGCGGGCGCACCGATGAGCTGTTCGGCGGGCCGTTCGGCGACTTTGACGCCGGTTTTCATCGCCAGCACGATCATGCCCATGAACAACACGATCGCGATACCGCCCAGCAGGGCCAGGGTTGTGGCGGCATTGCGCGACTTGGGTTTGCGAAATGCCGGAACGCCGTTGCTGATCGCTTCGACCCCGGTCAGCGCCGCGCAGCCGGACGAAAACGCCCGGGCCACCAGGAACACCAGCGCGAAGCCCATGATGTCGCCGTGCTCGGAACGCAGTTCGAATCCGGCCGACTCCGCCCGGATGTCATGACCCATCCCGATCTGGATGAAACCCCACGCCAGCATGCCGAGCATGCCGATCATGAAGGCGTAGGTGGGGATCGCGAAGAGGGTGCCCGACTCGCGGATGCCGCGGAGATTGGCCGCCGTCAACAGCACGATCGCGGTGACTGCGAACGCCACCTTGTGTTGGGCGATGAACGGCACGGCCGAGCCGATGTTGGACATCGCCGAGGCCATCGACACCGCCACCGTCAGGGTGTAGTCGACCATCAGTGCGCTGGCCACCGTCAACCCGGCGGCGGGTCCGAGATTGGTGGTGGCGACCTCGTAGTCCCCGCCGCCGGAGGGGTAGGCGTGCACGTTCTGGCGGTAGGAGGCCACCACCACCAACATGACCAGCGCCACCGCTAAGCCCACCCACGGTGCCATCACCAGCGCGGACAGGCCCGCCACGGACAGCACCAGGAAGATCTCCTCGGGCGCGTACGCCACCGAGGACATGGCATCTGAGGCGAACACCGGCAGGGCAATGCGCTTCGGGAGCAGCGTGTGGCTCAGCTTGTCGCTGCGGAACGGCTGGCCCAGGAGCAACCGGCGCACGCCCATCGAAACCTTGGACACGAGAGCCAAGAGTATGCCTTGCCCGCAGTGAAGGTAGCGTTCGGACTACCGTGCCGCTTGCCGGGTGGGCTGCACACGACAGAGCGCCGGAGGTCCCCGAGTGCGAGTTGTGGTGATGGGCTGCGGCCGGGTGGGCGCCTCGCTGGCCGACGCGCTATCCCGGCTCGGACACGACGTCGCGGTGATCGACCGCGATGCGACGGCGTTTCACCGGCTGTCCCCGGAGTTCACCGGTGAGCGCATTCTGGGCATGGGATTCGATCGGGAAGTGTTGCTGAGAGCGGGAATCGAGCACGCCGACGCCTTCGCCGCGGTGTCCTCCGGCGACAACTCCAACATCATCTCCGCCCGGTTGGCGCGGGAGATGTTCAGCGTCCAGAAAGTGGTGGCGCGCATCTACGACGCCAAGCGGGCGGCGGTCTACGAGCGCCTTGGAATCCCCACCGTGGCAACCGTGCCCTGGACCACCGACCGGTTGCTCAATGCGCTGATCGGCGACGTCGAGGCCACCCGGTGGCGAGACCCCACCGGCACCGTCGCGGTGGCCGAGGCGGCACTGCACGAGTCGTGGATGGGCTACCGGGTCACCGACCTCGAAGAGTCGACCAGGGCCCGGGTGGCGTTCCTGATCCGGTTCGGCGCCGGCGTGCTGCCGGAGTCCAAGACCGTCATCCAGGCCGGTGACCAGGTATATCTCGCTGCGGTGTCCGGTCAGTGCGCCGAAGCGCTGGCCATTGCCGCACAACCGCCGGCAGACGGGGT
>SYAA01000113.1 GCA_005789055.1 Actinomycetota bacterium | reverse complement strand
GATCTCCGGCGGCGGCCCCACCCTCTGGCCGATGTGGCGTCAGCCACGATGATTTTTCTGCGGCGTCAGATCCCCTCGAGCGTCACCCGGAACTGCATCACCTGATACGGCCAGCCCCGCGCAGTGTTCCACTGCGACACCACCAACCCCACGCCGCCGCGCACGCCCAGACGGCTGCCGGGCAGCACGTAGCCCCCGTACAGCTGGGCGACCCGGCATTCGTCGTGATCCTCATCGACCCACTCGCAACCCTGTACCGGACGCTGCACCGGCACTTGGCCGAGATCGTCGGTCAGCGAAGCCAGGGTCCGGTAGCCGAGCGCGTAGGACGACGACAGGAATCCGCCGAGAACCCAAGTGCCGCAATCTAGGCGACGTAGCGAAAGCTCGCCCCAGGTCTCATCGTCGGGGGTGATCACGGTCGCCTCTTTGCCCCAGCGGCCGTTGTCCCAGGCGAGGTAGCGGGTGCGGTCGCCGATGTTCTCCGGCCGCACCCGCCGCAGGATCAGGCCCTTGTTCCGCTGGAAGCCGGTCGAAACCACATAGACCCAGCCGTCGTCGGGGTCGTAATCCCACGACCAACACTGCGCGTATCCGCCGTAGTGGCCGGCGGGGAATTTCGCCGCGTCACCGAGATTGCGCCAGGACATCCCGTTGTCGTCCGAGCGCCAGATCTCGGTCCACAGCACGTTGCCGAGGCCACGGTTGACGATGGCGTGAAGGTACAACTGTTCGCCGACCCGCAACAGGTCCGAGGGGATCACCGTGCTGATCCCTCGTCGCAGTAGTCCGGGGCTGCTGCGATGCCGGTAGTGCCACAGTTGTCGGGCATAGCGGACGTCTCTGCCGCCAGCCTTGTGGTAGACGATTCCGTCAGTGGCGCTGCCGCTGCCGATCAGGATCACCGGGGAGCGCCAGTCCCCGGATCCGACCCGGGGACCGGCGAACGTGTCGCCGAATACCGACACCAGATTCCCGTCCGCGGACCGCACCGTCGCACCCAGGTCGGTGCCAGTCACGCCCAGGTGATCGGTAATACCGGGTCCGGTGAGGTCTTTGACCTTGCCGACGAACGCTCCCGCGGGACGTACAACCGCCATGGTTCTCAGTGCATCAGAAAGTCGCCCGGCACTGGTTGGCGGGTCCACGTCCAGAAGTCGACCAGGCGCCATGGACTCAGCGAATGCACGACACCGTTGGCGTCTTTGTAGAAGCTGTGCTTGATACTCGGCTGCGCCCACACCATCGTCTTCAACTCGGCCTGGCAGCGGTCGTACCAATCGTCGTAGCGCGCGGGTGCCGGCTCCATCGCGGCTTTACCTTCAGCCAGCAACAGGTCGATGCAGCCGGTGATATACCGCATTTCGCACTCGGAGTGAAAGATCAGACTACCGCCGCTGGCGAGATTGGTGCCCGGGCCGTACATGCAGAAAAAGTTCGGGAAACCCGGGATGGTGATGCCGAGGTAGGCGGCAGGCTTATGTCCCCACATCCGGTGCAGATCCAAGCCGCCCCGACCTGTGACAGCAAGAGACGATAGGAAGTCGTTGACTCGAAAACCTGTGGCGTACACCAGGATATCGGCTGGATACCGCACCCCGTCCGCGTCGACCACCGCATCGGCCTCAATGTGGTCGATCCCGCACCGCACCAGTTCCACATTGTCGCGCCGCAAGGTGCGCAGCCAGCTGCCGTTGTCCTGCAGCGTGCGCTTTCCGGTCGCCGGATAGTCCGGAATCACCTTGGCCGCTAGCTCCTCGTCGCCGTCGAGTTGGCTGGTGATCCATTCGGTGAACATCATCCGTGCCATGTCGTTCGCTGCGCTCACCGCGCGCTGTTGGTCCGGCCATTCCGGGTCGACGATCGCCGCGGCCAAACCGGTGTCGCAGCCGGGCCAGAAGATCAGGAACCGGTACCAGCGCCCATAGAAGGGCAGATGCCGCAAGGCCCACTTGACGCCGGGGCCGACCTTGGCGTGGTAGTCCGGGTTGGGAAACATCCACTGCGCGGTGCGCTGGAAGATCGTCAACTGCCCGACGTCCTCGGCAATGGCCGGAGCGACCTGGAATCCGGTGGCGCCGGCGCCAATCATCACAACGTTCTTGCCCGTGAGGTCGATCGAGTGGTCCCAGCGGGCGGTGTGGAAGGAATCTCCGGCGAAGCTCTCCGCACCGGGAAGGTCGGGAACGAATGGCTGGTTGAGTTGGCCCACGGCGCTGATCACCGCTCGGGCCCGCAGCACCTCGGTGCCGCCGTCGGAATCGCGAACGGTGACCGCCCAATCGCCAGAGTCATCGTTCCAAGTCGCAGTGACGACCTCAGTGTTGAACCGGACATGTTCGGCGACACCGTGGCGGTCCATTACATCGGCGAAGTAGTTCTGCAACTCGGGTTGACGTGCGAAGAACTCCGTCCAGTGGTCGGACGGTTCGAAGCTGTAGCAGTAGAAGTGGTTCCCGACATCGACCCGGGCGCCGGGATAGCTGTTCTCCCACCAGGTTCCGCCAACTCCGGGGTTTTTCTCGATCACCGTGTAGGGAATCCCGGCCTGCTCGAGTCGGATCGCAGCCAGCAGCCCGGACTGCCCGGCGCCGATCACGATCACCGGAAACTCCGCGCGAGCCCCGGGGGTGGACCGGAATTCGGCCTCGCGCGCATCGCGGCCGTCGAGACCCATCTCCTCCAGCATCATCGGCACGTACTCGTCACCGACGTCGCCGGCGACCAGCCAGGTCATCATCTGCTTGAGGCGGGCTCGATCGATCGGCGCCGGTTCGGGACAGCCGCGATCGCGATAGTCACCGATGATCTCGAGGGCGAGGGCACGCGCCGCGGCCTTGTCCTCCTCGGACATGTAACCCTGCACCTCGTTGAGGAATAGCCCCGCCGGTTTGAGGGGACCTTCCAGGATTGACCGCCGCACGGATTCGTCGTCGGTCATGTGTACGCAGGACAGCAGCAGGGTCGGGATGGACACGTCCTGCAATGCGGCAGCGATCTGTTCGTCGGTGTCCGTGAACGGCGCACCAGAGTTCGGGTTGCGCATCAGGGTGCCACCAGGATGCGGATCGGATTGCCGTCGGAGCGCTCCAGCATCTCGATACCGTCGCGGATGTCTTCCAGCGCAATGATCCGGCTGATCGACCGGGACAGATCCAACCGCCCGAGTGAGACCAGCCTCGCCAGTGTCTCGATGTCGGCATTCTGATAGCCGAGGTGCCCCAGCACCTGTTTGCGGGTCAGGCCGAACATCGACGTCGGCCCGACCGTCGGACACTGATCGCTCATACCCACCCCCACGAGTCGGCCCCCGACGGTCAGGGCGTCCAGTGCCTGTTCGAACGTGGCCTTGAGTCCTACCGCATCGAACGCCACGTCAAGTTTGCGGCCACCGGTCGCGTCGGCGATCTTCGCCATCAGATCGGGGTCTGCGGAGTCGAACGCATGGTCGGCGCCAAGTTCGATCGCGCGGTCGCGAACCACCGCATTGATGTCCACGGCGATGATGGGGGCGGCCCCAACCAACCGGGACAGTTGCACGATGTGGGTGCCGATTCCGCCGACGCCCCACACTCCGACGGACTCCCCGATGACCACTTTGCCGGTGCGCACCACCGCGCCGAAAGGAGTCGACACCGCATCAGCCAGGATCGCGGCCTGTTCCAACGGCACGTTGTCAGGAACCCGGGTCAAGCCGATGACCTGCGCGACGGTGTATTCGGCCCAGGCCCCGTCATAAGCGAAGGCCATCAGTTGCATCCGCAGGCAGTTCGCCAGGTCTCCGCGCAGGCAGTTCGGGCAGCCTAGACACGGCCGACCGGCCGCGACCACCACCCGGTCACCTACCGACCAGCCGGTGACCCCCGGTCCGAGTTCGGCGATCGTGCCGGAGGCCTCGTGGCCCTGGGTGACTACCGGACGCTGAGCTGGGAAGGTGCCGTTGACCAGGCTGACGTCGGAATGGCAGATACCGCAGAACGCCACCTTGACCAGAACCTCACCCGGTCCGGGCTCGGGGATCGGAACGTCCTCGAGAACAACGGATTTCGTGTCTGCGTAGAAGCGTTCGGCGCGCATTGTCCGGGCCATATCGATCCTTCCTGGGTCGGCATTGAGAACCTACGCCGACGGTTAGAGTTGCGATCATGGCATGGCTGCGACAGCGCGATGGCGTGACCTGCGGCCCCAGCGTCGCGGTAATGGCCGGTGCGCTGATTGACGCTGATTACGGCGCCGCACTCAAGGGAGACGGCGCGCAGCAGTGGTTTGACTCCGAGCAGGGCCGGGTGCACCGTGCGGTCAATACGGTGTGGCCGCGCGCCCTGGGCACGACTCCGGCCGGCATGGCCCGGGCGCTCAGCGCGCATGGGATGCGCTATCGGTGGCGCCCCGCGGCAGGCCGCGACGCCCTGCTCGACGTGAGTGCCGCGCTCTCCCGGGGTCGGCCGGTGGCGATGCTGATCGGCTCAGCGATCCCGCGGCACTGGGTGCTGCTGACCGCACTGGACGGTGCGACGGCGCGTTGTTACGAACCGTCGTCGGGACGGCTGGTCGCGATCGACATCGACGACATCCGCAGCGCGCGACTCGAAGGCCTCGGCTTCCCACGTGCGTTCGCCTTCGTTCTACCCGCCGGATAACGCCCATTACGCTCCGGATAACGCCCAGTACGCTCCGGATAACGCCCAGTAGGCTGAAGCGAACTGGCTGAGAGGATTCGATGACACAAGCACCCGCCGTCCGTCTTCCGGTCGGGGACGGCCCGAAACTGCCGCCTGCATCGCCACTGCCGCGCCCCCTGGGGGCGCTGGCATTCGTGACTTCTCGCCGACGCACGGTGAAGTGGCTCAACCGCAGTATCGGCCGCAGCGTTACGTTGCGTATTCCGGTGTTCGGTGATGCGGTGGTGGTCTGCGACCCGGCGTTGGCCAAGCAGGTCTTCACCACCAGCCCGGACGTGCTGCACAACATTCAGCCCAATCTGAGCCGCATCCTCGGCGCGGGTTCGGTCTTCGGACTCGAGGGCGCTGCCCACCGCCAGCGGCGCAAGTTGCTGACCCCGCCGTTCCACGGCAAGAGCATCAAGGCCTACGAGGACATCGTCGAAGAGGAAACGCGTCGCGAGATGGCCACCTGGCCGGACGGGGTGGAGTTCGCGTCGCTGGAGCCGATGATGCGCATCACCCTGAACATCATCTTGCGCGCGGTGTTCGGCGCCGACGGTGTCGAACTCCAGCAACTGCGTGAGCTCCTGCCCAAGTGGGTCACCCTGGGGTCGCGACTCACTGCCCTGCCGTCCCCGAAAGGCCGGCCCGGACGGTTCAGTCCGTGGGCCAGGCTGGCCGCTTACCGGCGCGAGTACGACGGCCTGGTGGACAACCTCATCGCCGGGGCGCGCCGGGATCCGCACTTCGAAGACCGCACCGACGTTTTGTCGCTGTTTCTGCGCAGTACCTATGACGACGGCACGGCGATGACCCGCGCCGAGATCGGCGATGAACTGCTGGCGCTGCTGGCCGCCGGTCATGAAACCACGGCCTCGACGCTGGGTTGGGCGTTCGAGCGGATCTCCCGGCACCCCGCTGTTCTTGAGCGCCTGGTTGACGAGGTCACGGGCGATGACAACACCTATCGGCTGGCCACCATCTACGAGGTGCAACGCAACCGGACCGTGATCGATTTCGCCGGCCGTCACGTCACGGTGCCGATGTATGAACTGGGCGAATGGCTTATCCCGCAGGACTATTCGATCTTGGTCAGCCTGATTCGGTTGCACGCTGACCCCGATGTGTTTCCATCTCCGGAGCGATTCGATCCCCAGCGTTT
>SYAA01000112.1 GCA_005789055.1 Actinomycetota bacterium | reverse complement strand
GCCATCGGCACGATCGCCGCCGCGGCGTTCGGCGCGATTCTCTACGGCGTGGTCACCGGCGACTCGATCGTCGGCGCGCTGACCAACATCATCAACCGTGCGCTGAACACCAGGGTCTAACCGGTGACGGCGGGTTCGGCACCGTCGAGGCCGCGCTGGCCATCGCCACCCTGGTGGCCGTTCTGGTGCTGTGTTGTGCGGGCCTCGTCGCGGTCTCGCTCCAGATACGTTGCCTCGACGCCGCGCGGGAGGCGGCGCGGTTGGCGGCGCGCGGCGATCCAGTCCCTGCCGCGACGGCGGCCGGTCTCATCCCGGCGGGAGCGTCGATTGATCTCCGCCGCGACGGCGGGTACGTGGTCGCCAGGGTCAGCAGCCATTCGCCAATGCTGCCCGGGGTGGTCATCGTCGGGGAAGCCATCTCCCTTACCGAGACCGGTCGCTGATGACACCGGAGCCGCCACCGTGCTGGCCGCAGCCCTGGTCGCCATCGTGGTGACCGGCAGTGCCGGCGCAATCATGATCGGAACCGCGGCGCTGGCGCGGCACCGCGCGCAGACGTCGGCTGATCTGGCGGCGCTGGCAGCCGCCGCCCGGTTGCCCCTCGGACCGGAGGCCGCCTGCGGGCAGGCCCGCCGACTCGCCGCCGCCATGGGGGCGGCGTTGACGCAGTGCGATGTCGAGCAGCTCGACATTGTGGTGACGACAGCGGTCCGGATGAATGGTCGGCTCGGGGGCGTGGCGCGCGCCTCGGCGCGCGCCGGCCCGTCCTCGGCGGGTTAGGGACCGCCGGCGTGGCCGCGACGGTGTTCGCCGAGTTCGTTCTCGGTGGGCTGGCGCACCGTCACCAGGCCGGCAAAGACGCCGGTGTCCAGTTCCATCCGGTTGATGGTGACGTGCAAGGGGACCCAGTCGGCGCCGTCGTTGCCGGGCAGTCGCAGGACCGCACTTGTCGAGCCGGACTGAAGTTCTTCGGTCATTCGTTCGGAGTAGTCCGAGCGATCATCGGGGTGCATCCCCGCGCCGGATCGCCAGTCGAAAAACGGGCAGGGATCATCGAGCCACTTCAGAGGCATCCAGGTGTTCAGGTCGATCAGAAGCCGGTACACGCCTGGCTCGGCCAGACCGTTCAGGACCCGCTGCGCCAGGTGCTCGGGCCCCGGCGGTGCGGCCCACACCTCATCGACGAGGTTCATCGCCCGGGCGATCAGGTGCTCGCTGCCATCTTCCATGGATTGCATGGCAGTGCGAACCACGAAACCCACTCGGCGGAAGCCGCCCTGTTTATCGGTGAATTCCCATGTCGCGCAATAGGTTCGGTCGGGGGCCGCGTCGAGGGTCTGTGCCAGCACGTTCGCCTCGTCACGATTGAGGCTGCGGCTGGGAATATCGTCAACGAAACTGCGGCCCGTGGTCGGCTCCGTGGCCGGGTCCATGCCGGCATTGATCAGATATTGGACGCTTCCGCTGGACTCGCCCAGGGTGAAGTCCCACAGCAGCGGGCCGGGAAGTGGGCGCTCGGGCGGCTCATCGTCGGGCGGGCCGCACCAGACGTGCACCCCGTGGATGTGGCCGCCGGTCATGGTCACCGGTTCGGTGCGGATCACCCGATTGGTTTTGGGCGTGATACTGACCAGGCCCTGTCCGCTTGCGACGGTCTCGGCGATCGCGGTCGCGATGGCGGCCAGGTTCGGATTGCGGCGCAAAAAACCCGCCAGCGGAACGAAATTCTTCATTTGCCGACCCTGGGCGACGACGACAGGTTGGTCACCGAGAGTCTCCACCAGCAACCAGCCCTGTGTCACGGCGAAATTCTAACGGCGTGCTCTGACATCCGGGACGGTGTCGGCCTTGCAGTGACGCCGACCCCATCGCTTGCCGCCGCGTTATCCGCGGCGTAGGGTTTGCTGGCAGACCTGAGGGTTCTGCCGCGCGGATCGCGTTGTCCGATCGTTGTCGGCGCTGTACTCACGGATTGATACGAAGTCTTGGCCGTCGGCCGCTCGAGGGGTTGGTCGGGGACCGGGTCAGTGCTGGCCTGCGGACAAGTGGGCCAGCACCGACCGTAAGACGTCGGCGGCACCGGCCTTGTCGAGCGGATCGTTTCCGTTTCCGCATTTAGGTGACTGCACGCAGGACGGGCAACCTCGCGGGCATTCACACGCTTCGATCGCCTGCAGTGTCGCCCGCAGCCAGGTGGCGGCCAGGCGGTAACCGCGTTCGGCGAAACCGGCACCGCCGGGGTGACCGTCGTAGACGAACACCGTCGGCAGGCCGTCCTCGCCCACAGCGGTGGAGACTCCGCCGATGTCCCCCCGATCACAACTCGCGACCAGGGGAAGCAGGCCGATCGCCGCATGCTCGGCGGCGTGCAGAGCACCCGGTATTCGAGCTGGTTCGATCCCGTTGTGCAGCAGGGCGTCTGACGTAACGGTGTACATCACCGCAGTGGTCGCCAGGCTCTGTTCGGGCATCTCCAGTTCCACGAAGTCGATCACTTCGCCGGAAGGTGACCGGCGGAGGAAACCGATCACCTGGTGGGTGACCGATACCGGAACCAGGCCCAGTGTCACCGCGCCGTATCCGGCACGTTCGCCGGTGCCCGTCACGGTGATGTCGGTGATCTCCCTGGGGTACGTCGCGTACCCGGGATCCTCGGCATGGACGAATGCCACTCTGTCCTCGAGGTTGAGTGAGTCAACCAGATAACTTTCGCCCTGGTGCAGATAGACCGCCCCGGGGTGCACGGTCGCCGGCGCCCGAGCGGCCTCGGTGCTTCCCAGTATCCGACCGGTACCGGCTTCGACGATCGCAACACTTCCGCCGACTGTGCCGCGGATGTCGACGGTGTCGTGTGGGTCTGCTCCGGCGGCCGGAAAGTACCGACCGCCGCGGCGTCGTAACGATCCGTCGTCGACCAGTGCGGCGACCACCGGCTCGGCGTTCCATGCCCGCACCTCCTGCTCTGTGAGGGGCAGTTCAGTTGCAGCGCAGAGCAACTGCGGACCGACGACGTAGGGGTTGGTCGGGTCGATCACCACCCGCTCGACGGGCTTGCCGAGTAGCGCCTCTGGGTGGTGAACCAGGTAGGTGTCCAGCGGGTCATCCCGGGCGACCAGAACGACCAGCGCGCCCTGTCCGCGCCGCCCGCACCGACCGGCCTGCTGCCAGAACGAGGCGACGGTGCCCGGAAATCCTGCCAGCAGCACAGCGTCCAACCCGGCGATGTCGATACCCAATTCCAGGGCGTTGGTGGTGGCCAGTCCGCGCACCGCACCTTCGGCCAGCGCCCGTTCGATCGCGCGGCGGTCCTCGGCGAGATAGCCGGCGCGGTAGGAGGTCACGGTGTCCCGCAGGTGCGGCGCGATGTCCTCCAGCCGCGCTCGGGCGGCGAGTGCGATCAGTTCTGCCCCCCGCCGCGATCGCACGAAGGCCAGCGTCCGTGCGCCCTGCGCCACCAGGTCGGCCAACATGCGGGCCGCATCGGCACCCGCGGAACGGCGCACCGGCGCACCGTTCTCACCGCGCAGATCGGTCCGCAACGCGGGTTCCCACAACGCGATCGTGCGCGCTCCCTGCGGTGATCCGTCGACCACGACCTCCTCGACGGGCCGCCCGATCAGCTCGGCTGCAGTAGCGCCCGGTGCGGCTGTGGTGGCGCTGGCGAAGATCACGGTCGTCGCGGCTGAACCAGGGGAGCGGTATCGGTCGCACAGTCGCAGCAGCCGTCGCAGGATCATTGCCACATTCGAACCGAAAACACCTCGGTAGTAATGGCATTCGTCGACCACGATATAGCGGAGTCCGCGCAGGAAGACCGCCCAGCGGGCGTGATTGCGCAGCATTGATACGTGGATCATGTCCGGGTTGGAGAACAGCCAGCGGGAACGCTCACGCGCGAAGCGGCGGACCTCGGGGCCGGTGTCGCCGTCGTACGCACTCGGCGCGACGTCACCGAGGCGGGGCACCGCGGCGCTCAGAGCGTGCGCGCAGCGCAACTGATCATGGCCGAGTGCTTTCGTCGGTGACAGATACAGTGCCCTGGCTCGGGGATCGCCGGCCAGAGCGTCCATGATCGGCAACTGGAACGCCAGCGACTTGCCGGACGCGGTACCGGTGCTGATCACCACGTCGCGACCGGAGTGGGCGAGTTCGGCGGCCTGGACTTGGTGGGACCACGCGGCGGTGATGCCCCGGTCGCGCAGAGCGTCGAGCAGATCGGTTCCGGCCCAGGACGGCCAGTCGCGCGACTCGGCGCGGCGCGCGGGCATCTCAGTGACGTGACGCAGCGAGGCGCCCACTGCGGGGTCGGCCTCGCCGCACACGGCGGCCAGCAACTCGCTGCCGAAACTCACCACGTTCGTCCCCCCCTTCGGTTCCGCCTCGAGTCTGACGCCCGAATTGTCGCCGATACTGTCCTAACTCCGCCGAACGTGATTGGATTGGGTCGGTCGCAGCTTCTGTGTTCGTGTTTGGCGCTTCGCAGGATCGACGTTGCGGTCGCGGTTCCTGCGAGGGTCTGCGCCGGGGTTCTTTCCGGCACATCCAAGAAGGATGGCGGTCTCAACCGGCCCGGTCTACGTCGAACATGGGTAGATCGCTCCCGGAAAAGAAGGAAAGTACGAAAAATGCCACAGGGAACTGTGAAGTGGTTCAACGCGGAGAAGGGCTTCGGCTTCATCGCTCCGGAGGACGGCTCCGCCGATGTTTTCGTCCACTACACGGAGATTCAGGGTTCGGGCTTCCGCACCCTGGAGGAGAACCAGAAGGTGGAGTTTGAGGTAGGCCAAAGCCCCAAGGGGCCCCAGGCCACCGGCGTTCGCGCCGTCTGAAAGACGTCGACTCTCCGTCTGTAAAGACACCGACTCTGACGAGCACCCCCGCGGTGCCCGGACGCCGGGCCTCGAGGGGGTGCTGTCGTTTCCGGTGGTGCCGGATGGGCCCGGTAGCGCGGACAGTGCCATCGGCTGCCCTACTGTCGAATCGTGAGCCAGCTGTCGTTCTTCTCTGCCGAGGCGGTGCCCCCCGCGGTCACCGATCTCGCCGGGGTGCTCGCGGCGGCCGGCCAGGTGGTGACGGTCGGGGAGGGAGCCAGGCTCTCGGTGGTAGTCGAGGCCCCGTGGCGGGCCGCCGCATTGGCCGACATGATGGCCGCGGCCGGCCTGCAGGCCGAGACGTCCCGGACCGAGGAGGACAACCCCCTGGTGCGCACAGCGGTTGACGCCCGACTGCTCGGCATCGCCGCAGACTGGACCCGCGGTGCGGTCAAGACGGTCCCGCCGCACTGGCTGCCGGGTCCCCGCGAATTGCGGGCCTGGACGCTGGCGGCTGGCACCCCTGATGCCGACCGCTACCTGCTGGGCTTGGACCCGCATGCACCCGACACCCATTCGCCGCTGGCTTCGGCCCTGATGCGGGTGGGTATCGCCCCGACTCTGATCGGTACCCGGGGCGCTCACCCGGCCCTGCGGATCGGCGGCCGTCGACGGCTATCTCGCCTGGTGGAGAACGTCGGGGAGCCACCT
>SYAA01000111.1 GCA_005789055.1 Actinomycetota bacterium | reverse complement strand
GCCAGAAACCGGCCCAGCGGGCTCTGCATGCGCAACTGACTGTGCTGATCACGGTTGGATCGGGGCCGTCCGGGGTCGCCGGCCAGCGGATCGCGCAGCGCCCGCAGCGGCTCGTTGCGGTCATTGCCCAGCACCGGCACGCGTCCACTGGCGTGCGGCCCGGGATCGTTGGTCACCGAACCAGAATGGCATAACAGAGCACGCAGAGGCCTTGGGGCGCGCGCGACCGGCCCCCCGAGCGCGCCAAAGACAGTAGTAGTGTCGCTGCGGTGAGCAATCCGACTCCCACCAGCGAACGCAAGCGCGCCCGCGGTGGCCGGATGCCCCGCGACGAGCGCCGGGGCCAGCTACTCGGCGTCGCCAGCTCGGTGTTCGTCGAGCAAGGCTTCCACGCCGCCGGGATGGACGAAATCGCCGACCGGGCCGGCGTCAGCAAACCCGTTCTCTACCAACATTTCTCCAGCAAACTCGACCTCTACCTGGCGGTGCTGCAGCAACACGTCGACATCCTGGTCTCGGGTGTGCGACAGGCGTTGCGCACCACGACCGACAACCGTCAGCGACTGCGTTCGGCGATCCAGGCCTTCTTCGACTTCATCGAGCACGACAGCCAGGGCTACCGGCTGATCTTCGAAAACGACTACGGCAACGAACCGCAGGTGGCCGCGCAGGTGAAGGTGGCCACCGAGGCGTGCACCGACGCGGTGTTCGACCTGATCAGCCGGGATTCGGGGCTGGACCCGCACCGCGCAAGGATGATCGCCGTCGGCCTGGTCGGCATCAGCGTGGACTGCGCGCGCTACTGGTTGGACGCCGACCGGCCGATCTCCAAGGACGCCGCAGTCGAGGGCACCGTGCAGTTCGCCTGGGGCGGGTTGTCACACGTGCCGTTGGCCAAGTCCTAACCCGCGAGAACGCTCAGGGTCCTAACGCGCGGGGTCCTAACGCGAGAGAACGCTCAGGCACCCGGGGCGATCCCGAACCCGACCCGACGCACATCGGCCGCGCCGATCTCGACATAGCTGATCTTGCCGGCCTGAACCAGAATCCGTTTGCCCTTGTCATCGGTCAGTGCCAGCACCGCGGACGTACCCGCGCCGGCCAGTGCCGCCTGCACCAGATCCTCGACCTCGCCGGGCGTCTGCGCGCTGTTGAAGACGATCTCACGCGGGCTGTCTGAGACACCGATCTTGACTTCCACGTCACGCCCCTTTCCGTTCGGCTGCGACGTCTTGAAGGCTAGTGGACGGTCCGAGACGGCCTCCGGCCAGCCGGGACCGTTTGGCAAAGAAGGCATCAAGCTGCGGTAACAGCATGGCAACGGCCCGCGCGCCGAGGGCCGGGCCGCCGCGGAGACGTTCCTACCCTTGGCCTGTGAGGGAGCATTCGGACACCGAAGCAGGCTGGCCCCGGGTCGCCGCGACCGTCATCGGCCTGCTCGGAATCGTCGCCGCCACCATGGTCATCATCAAGTCCGGCGGAGCGGCCACCACATCGGATCCGCAGAGCCCGCCGCCGACCCGGACCGTCGTCGCCACCGTCGACCCACCGGCGGCGGAGATCCCGGTGCGCATCGAGTCGGTGGCACCGGCCGGCCGCGCCCGGTCAGACCTGCGACAGATCGTTTACACGGTGGCGGGCAACCAACGCCACGACGATCCGGTCACCATCGTCTACGCCGACGAGACCGGGGAGTTGCGCACCCTCGAGAACGTGACGCTGCCGTGGTCGCTGACCCTGACGCCCACCCTGCCGGTCAACTACGTCACGGCCAACAGCCGCGGCAGTCAGCTGAACTGCTGGATCACCGACGTCGCCGGCGCGACGGTCGCCGCCGACACCGCCTTCGGCATCAGCACCACCTGTAACCGCTAGGCCTGATCGTCAGGCCAGACCGAGCTGGCGCATCCGCTCACCGTGGGTGTGCTGCAGCCGGTCGAAGAAATCGGTGAGCTGACCCAATCCCCCGCCGGCCAGCACGAGGTCCACCAGTTCGTCATGGTCGGCGAGCACGAACTGAGCCTGCGTGATGGCCTCACCGAGCAGGCGACGCGACCACAGCGCCAGCCGACTGCGCTGCCGCGAACTGGCGGTGACCGCACCGCGCACCTCGGCGACGACGAACTGCGAGTGCCCGGTCTCGGCCAGCACCGCCCGCACCACGTCGGCCACCTCGTCGGGCAGCGAGCCGGCCAGCGCCAGATACAGATCGGCCGCCATGGCGTCGCCGACGTAGGTCTTGACCAAGGCCTCCAGCCAGGTGCTGGGCATCGTTAGGCGGTGGTACTGCTCCAGCGCCGACGCGTAGCGCGCCATGGCCGCCGGCACGTCCACGCCGCGGGCCTCAAGGGCATTGCGCACGACGTCAAAGTGGCCCATCTCAGCGGCCGCCATCCGCGCCATATTGATACGGCCCTGCAGGTCGGGTGCCATTCGGGCTTCATCGGTGAGCCGGTAGAACGCCGCCACCTCGCCGTAGGCGAGCAGCGCGAACAACTCGTTGACGCCGGGGTGGTCGGCGGAAACCGTCGGCCGCGAAACCCGCTGCGTCGCTTCCATGGGGCCACTGTAGCGCCGCCGCGGATCGGCTTATAGAGCCGCAGCGGGTAGGATGAGAAGCGGTAATGTGCGTGCACGCAGTAGGCCCGCCCCGAAAGCAGGGCCACCCATTCCGAAAGTCTTCAACTCGTGCGCGCGTGACAAAGCACGAGGAATGACAACGGAAGGCCACAAGCCGCTACATGACAATCTCTGAAGAAACTGCGACATCTCCCGAAGAAACAGCGACCGAACAACCAACCCCCGCCGAAAAACCTCCGATGCGCTTCGCCGATCTCGGCGTCCGGGAGGAGATCGTCCGCGCTCTTGCCGAGCAGGGCATCGAGAACGCCTTCGCGATCCAGGAACTCACCCTGCCGCTGGCATTGGCCGGCGATGACCTGATCGGCCAGGCGCGCACCGGCATGGGCAAGACCTTCGCCTTCGGAGTGCCACTGCTGCACAGCATCACCACCGGAGCCGCCGCGGACCGACCGCTGGACGGGACCCCGCGCGCGCTGATCGTCGTACCCACCCGTGAGTTGTGCATTCAGGTCCACGACGACCTGACCGGCGCGGCCAAATACCTCAGCGCTGATGGCGGACGCAAGCTCAGCGTCATCTCCATCTATGGCGGTCGGCCCTACGAGTCGCAGATCGAGTCGCTGCAGACCGGTGCCGACGTCGTCGTCGGGACCCCGGGCCGACTGCTCGACCTCGCCCAGCAGGGCCACCTGCGACTCGGCGGGCTGTCGGTGCT
>SYAA01000110.1 GCA_005789055.1 Actinomycetota bacterium | reverse complement strand
TGACACACTTGACTTTCCGGTTCCCGCGGGGCCGTCGATCGCGATGATGGGGCCGCTCACATTCCCACCGCCCGGTGCAGCTCGCCGATCTCCTTACGCGTCAGCGCCCGGATGCTTCCAGGGCGCTGATCCCCCAGCGCCACTGATCCGATATCGGTGCGCACCAGCGCCGCCACCGGGAACCCGACCTGATCCAGTAGCCTTCGGACGATCCGCTTGCGGCCCTCGTGCAGGGTGACGCGGAGCAGCGTCTTGCCGGGCACCGAGTCGACCAGCGCGAAATCGTCGAGCGCGACCGGGCCGTCGTCGAGTTCAATCCCGGCCTTGAGCGTCTTGCCCAGTCCGCGCGGCACCGTCCCGGCCACTGTCGCCAGGTACGTCTTGGGCACCTCATAGGAGGGATGCATCAGCCGGTGGGCGAGTTCGCCGTCATTGGTCAGCAGCAACAAGCCCTCGGTGTCGGCGTCGAGCCGTCCGACATGAAACAGCTTTCGGTTACCCCGGACCCGATGTTCGACCAGGTCCCCGATGCACGGCCGGCCGCGATCATCGGACATGGTCGAGTGCATTCCGAGCGGCTTGTTCACCGCCAGGTACACCATGGAGTCGTCCATCACGACCCGGGTGCCGTCAACCCGGATCTCGCACGCATCCGGATCGACCCGGGTACCCAACTCGGTCACCAGGTGGCCGTCCACTTCGACCCGGCCGTCGGTGATCATCCGTTCGGCCACGCGGCGCGACGCGATTCCGGCCTGGGACAGCACCTTCTGGAGCCGAACCCCGTCGGTGTCAGGCTTCTCCCGACGTCCGTCGGAGTCAGGCTTCTCCCGACGGCCATCGGAGTCAGGCTTCTCCCGAACTCCGTCGGAGTCAGACATCAGTGTCGACATCGAGCGAAACAGGCATGTCGGCCTGCGGCGCCCTGGAGAGTCTGGCGAACCGAGGCTCGCTGTCCAGGCTTTCGCTCAAGTCGTCGATCACATCGACGTCGGGTAACAGCGGCGCGATATCGGGCAGTTCGGCCAGCGACGCCAACCCGAGACGCTCCAGGAAGAGTTCCGTGGTGGAGAACATCGTCGCGCCGGTGTCGGTGTCGCTGCCGGCTTCGGTGATCAGTCCGCGCGCCAGCAGAGTGCGGATCACCGCGTCCACGTTGACCCCGCGTACCGCACTGACCCTGGCCCGGGTCACCGGCTGGCGGTAGGCGACCACCGCGAGGGTCTCCAGGGCGGCGCGGGTCAGCTTGGATCTGGCACCGTCGAGCAGCAGTCGCTCGACGTAGGGCGCGAACCGGGCCCGGGTGTACATCCGCCAGCCGCCGCCGGCCTCCCGCAGGTCGATCCCGCTCCCGCGGGCCGCGAACTCCTCGGCCATCCGGCCCAATGCGTCGTTGATCCGGTACACCGGCTGCTCGGTCGCCGACGCCAGCGTCTCAGCACTGACCGGGGTGTCGACCACCAGCAGCAGTGCCTCCAACACCCGGCGCAGATCGTCGTCGTCGAGTTCACCCAGTTCGGTGGCGTCATCGTCGGTAGCGTCATCCTCGGCGACCACATCGTCAGCAGCCACATCGTCAGCAGCCACATCGTCGGTCATTGTTTCTTCAGTCACAGATTCGCTCACCGACTCACTCTTCCCACTCGGCTCGGACCAGGTCCTCGTTGATCACCTGATCGCCGGTCCACGAAACCTGCAGCACACCAAGCGGTTCTGATTGCTCGAATGCTACCGTCCGGGCCCGATACAACTCGAGCAGCGCCAGGAACCGTCCGACGATCTCAATGGGCTCGGTGCAATCGGCCACCAGTTCGGCGAACGAGGCCCAGTGCCCGACTCCCCGACCCTCGAGGAACCTCAGCAGTCGCTCGGCCTGCTCCGGCACCGACACCCGGGACACGTGCAAGTGGTCGGTGGACACCACGGGCACCGGGCGCGGGGTGAACGTCGCCGCAGCGATCTCGGCGAAACTCTTCGCGTCGACACCGATCATCACCTCGGGCAACAGTTCGGAGAACTCTTCCTCCAGGGCCACCGCGCGCGGATAACTGCGCAGCGCGGCGGCCTCCAGTTCGGCGAACATCCCCGCCACATGCTTGTAGGCCCGGTACTGCAACAGGCGCGCAAACAACAGGTCTCGCACCTCCAGCAGAGCGAGATCCTCCTCATCGGCCACTTCACCGGCCGGCAACAGGCGGGCCGCCTTGAGGTCCAGCAGCGTGGCGGCGATGACCAGAAACGTCGTGGTCTCGTCAAGCTCCATCACCCGGCCGATCTCGCGGGTGTAGGCAATGAACTCGTCGGTCACGGTATGCAGGGCAACTTCGGTGACGTCGAGGCGGTGGGCGAAAATCAACTGCAACAACAGATCGAACGGACCCTCGAAGTTGCTCAGCGTGACGTGGAAACCCTTATCGGCACTCGTCTCGGCACCGATTGCCGGCGCGGCTGGTGTACTCACTTGCCGAAGCGGTCGATGACCTCACGGGCCAACGCGCGATAAGCCAGGGCGCCGCCGGATTTCGGCGCCCAGCTGATGATGGGTTCGCCGGCGACACTGGTCTCGGGGAACCGCACGGTACGAGCGATCACGGTGTCGAAGAGAAGGTCGCCGAACCGTTCCAGAACCCGGGCCATCACCTCGCGGGCGTTGACGGTGCGGTTGTCGAAACGGGTCACCACAATGCCGCTGATCTCCAGTTTGGGGTTGAGCCGATCCCGCACCTTGTCGACGGTGTCGGTCAGCAGCGCGAGCCCGCGCAGCGAGAAGTATTCGCACTCGGTCGGGATGATCACGCCATCGGAGCACGCCAGCGCATTGACGGTGAGCAGACCCAGCGACGGTTGGCAGTCGATCAGCACGTAGTCGTACCGGTCCAGCACCGGCCGTAACGCCCGGCCGAGAGTTTGCTCGCGGCCGACTTCGTTGACCAACTGGATCTCCGCCGCGGACAGGTCGATATTGCTGGGGATCAGATCCAAGCCGTCGACCCGGGTGTGGATCAGCACCTCATCGATCCCGACCCGCGGCTCGATCATCAGGTTGTGCACCGTGTGCGCCAACTCGTAGTGCGGTACCCCGAGCCCGGCCGACAGCGCGCCCTGCGGATCCAGGTCGACCAGCAGCACCTTGCGGCCGTACTCGGCCAGCGCCGCACCCAGGTTGATCGTGGAGGTGGTCTAGCCCACCCCGCCCTTCTGGTTGCACATCGAGATCACCGCCGCCGGGCCGTGGCTGGTCAGCGGCAGCGGTTCGGGGATAGCGCGAGGGGGGCGGCCGGTCAGACCGATCGGCGCTTCGTCTCGCTCGTCGGTCACGCGGCTACTCCCACGCGGGCCATCGGGGTCGGGTGCATCGGCGGCGTGGCGAACATCGGCGCAAAGTCTAGCCACCGATGTCCTCTACCGTGGTCGCATGGCCCTCAAAGTCCGCCTGCCCTTCCTGCGCTGGTCGGTGCTGCGACTTGCGGCGGGGGTTCGGAACATCTCCCGAACCGGACAGGTCGGCGATGGCCGAGAGGCCGCGGCGGTGGACTACGTACTGCGTTACGCCCGTGCCGGGGACCTCGACGACGTGATTGCCACCATCGACCGCTTCGCGTATCAGGAATCCATCCTGATCAACGTCGGCGATGAGAAGGGCCTGCTCCTCGACGCCGCGGTACGCCGGGCAGACCCGGTGCTCGCTCTGGAACTGGGCACCTATTGCGGCTATGGCGCGCTGCGGATCGCCCGCGCCGCGCCCAATGCCCGGGTGGTCTCGGTGGAACTCGCCGAGGCCAACGCCGCCAACGCCCGGCGGATCTGGGAGCACGCCGGGGTGGCGGACCGGATCACCTGCGTGGTCGGCACCATCGGCGACGGCGGCACCACGCTGGACACCCTCGCCCGCGATCACGGGTTCGCGACCGGCGGTCTGGACCTGTTATTCATCGACCACGACAAGGCCGCCTACCTCCCCGACCTGCTGCGCATCGTCGACCGTGGCTGGCTGCATCCGGGCAGCATCACCGTCGCCGACAACATCCTGGTGCCCGGAGCGCCGAAGTACCGCGCCTACATGCGCGCCCAGCAGGGCACGACCTGGAACACCGTCGAGCACCGGACCCATGCGGAGTACACCCGGGTTCCGGATCTGGTGTTGGAGTCGGAGTTCTTGGGCTGATCGAGTCGCGGCTACGCCCGCGGGTGGGCGCCGGCCCACACCTCGCGCAATGCGGTCACCGTGACCAGGGTGTAGATCTGGGTGGTCGTCACCGAGGCGTGGCCGAGGAGTTCCTGCACC
>SYAA01000109.1 GCA_005789055.1 Actinomycetota bacterium | reverse complement strand
GAAGAGGGCACCCAGATCTTGGCCGGCCAGGTGGAGCTGCCCAGCGGCGTCACCCTGATCAGCGACCCCGACATGCTGGTGGTCAACGTTGTCGCGGCGCCGACGGCCGAGGATCTCGAGGCTGAAGGCGGCGGCGAGTCGGTGGAGGAGCAGGCCGCTGAGGGCGAGAGCGCCGCCGAGGGCGAGAGCACCGCCGAGGGCGAGTCGGCCCAGTCCGAGTAAGTCCAGTCCGAGTAAACCCAGTCCGAGTAAGGCAAGTCCGAGTAAGGCGAGCCCAGTCACGAATATGGCCGAGCCATCCCCCGCAAGCGGGCGGGGCCCCCAGTTGGTCGTCGGCCTGGGCAACCCCGGACCGCAATACGAAAAGACCCGGCACAATGTCGGGTTCATGGTCGCCGATCTGCTGGCCGGACGCCTAAGCGGGACGTTCAAGGTACATAAGCGCTCGGGTGCCGAAATCGTCACCGGTCGGCTGGGAAACCGTCCCGTCATCCTGGCCAAGCCGCGGACCTACATGAACGAGTCCGGCCGCCACGTCGGCCCACTGGCGAAGTTCTACTCGGTGTCACCGGCCGACGTGATCGTTATTCACGACGAACTTGACATCGACTTCGGCAGGATCCGGCTCAAGCTCGGCGGCGGCGAGGGTGGCCACAACGGACTGCGTTCGGTGGTGAATGCGTTGGGCACCAAGGACTTCCAACGAGTTCGAATCGGCATTGGGCGACCGCCCGGTCGAAAGGACCCAGCCGCGTTCGTGCTCGAGAGCTTCAGTGCGGCCGAACGAGCCGAGGTTCCGGCGATCTGCGAGCAGGCCGCCGATGCCACCGAGCTTCTGATCGAGTCCGGCCTGGAGTCCGCGCAGAACCTCGTCCACGGCTGGTGAGAAGCCAGGTCGCCCTCAGCTGACCAGGGCAACCGAGTTCGCGCGGCGCAGCTTTCCCGACGGCGTCTTCGGGATGGTGCCGGGCCCGAGGACCACCACATTGCGCGGTCGTACCCCCACTTCGCCGACGACCGCATGCGCGACCTGCTGCTCGATCCGGCGCACCTCGGCGGGATCCTCCCACTCGTTGGACTCGACGGCGACCGCAAAGGTCTCCCGCGAATGGCCGGCATCGAGGCGGACCGCGACGGCGCAACCCGGTCGCACACCCGTGACGTTGCCTGCCGCCCGTTCGATGTCGGTGGGGTAGATATTGCGTCCGGCCATGATGATCACGTCCTTCACCCGGCCGCACACCACGACGTGGCCGGCCTCGGTCAGATAGCCGAGGTCTCCGGTGTCGTACCACCCATCGGCGTCCTGCGCCGCGACGAAGCCTCCCATCGTGATGTATCCCGGAGTCAGCGATTCGCCGCGCAGTTCGATGATCCCGACCCCGCGGGTCGGCAACGCAGTGCCGTTCTCGTCCACGATGCGCGCCTCGAGGTCCTGCAGCAGCGGACCCAAAGTGGCCAGTCTGCGGGTGTTGCCCTTGGTCGCCGGGATGGCCCGGCGCAGCGCGGCCAGCAGGTCGGCGTCGACCTCGTCGACCACAAGTCCGGCGCCGCACTCAGAGAACGACACCGCCAGCGTCGTCTCAGCCATGCCGTAGGCCGGCAGGATCGCATCCGGCCGGAGTCCGAAAGGCTTGCCTGCGTCGAGCAGGTCCTCGACATCGGCGGGATCGACCGGTTCGGCGCCGGAGAGTGCGAAACGCAGTGTGGAAAGGTCGAAGTCGCCCGGCTTGGCTTGCCGGCGCAGCCTCTTGCCGAACAACGCGTAGGCGAAGTTGGGCGCCGCCGTCATGGTGCCGTCGTACTTATCGATGAGCTTGGCCCACAGCAGCGTGTCGCGCAGGAAGTCCAGCGGGGTCACCTTGACCAGCTCGGCGCCGAAGTACATCGGGATGGTCAGAAACCCGACCATGCCCATGTCGTGGAAGCAGGGCAGCCAGCTGACCATGACATCGGTCTCGACGTCGTACTCCGCGCCGATGAACATCGCCTCGGCGTTGGAGTGGATATTGCGGTGGGTGATCACCACGGCCTTCGGTGAACCGGTGGAACCCGACGTCAACTGCATCAGGGCGACATCGTCCTCACCGGTCTCAACCGGGTCGACGGGGTCGGCGGTAAGCAACTCCTCGACCGTCAGGACCGTGACACCGCGTTCTTTGAGGATCGGGACGGCCACCAGAAACGGATCGGAGACCACGACGGCCTTGGCCTCGATCATGTCGATGACATTTGCGGTGTCCTTGGCCCAATGCTCGAGGTCGGTTCGCGGCGTGGGCTGATGCAGCATCGTCAGGCTGGCGCCGCGCATCCACAGCGCCTGGGCGGTCGGCGCGATCTCCACCGGTGCACCGGCCAGGACACCCACCGCGTCGCCCGGTCCGACACCCGCAGCGGCCAATCCGCCGGCAATCCGCCGGGCGCGCTCATGGACTTCGAGCCAGGTGTGCCGGACTGCTTCAACCGGCTCTCCGGTGACCATGCCCTTGGTGCTGGTCCTGGCACTGTCGAACATCTTGTCCGTGAAACGGCTCACGTCGACCTCCTCTGCATCCGGTGCGCTGTCGCGAACAGCGCCCTGCCCGGATATTCATGCTCCGCCCACCGCACCGCAGCCGCTCGGCGGCGCGCCCGTGGAACTGTGGAGCTTTTCGGTCTCGAATCGGTGATATCCCCGTACGGTATCTTAAACTTCCCTTAAGAAGCACGCCAACCCGCGGGTCGAATCGCGGCGGGTCACCCTCTGGCTGAGGCAACCACGCGGGCTCCATGAACCGGGCCACTGGCCACCCGAACGGTCCGGCACACCCCGGCGCCGGCCAACTCGGCTCCGACAGCCACCGCCTCATCAGCCGAGGCGCACAAAAAAGCGCAGGTGGGGCCAGAGCCGGAGACGATGCCCGCCAAGGCGCCCGCCTCGACACCCGCCCGCAGGGTGCGCCGCAGGTTCGGCTCCAGGCTTAGGGCTGCCGCTTGCAGATCATTGCCCAGCAGCGGGGCGAGTTCATGGGGGTCACCTGCAGAGAGCGCGGCCAGCACCGGCTCCGGGTCGGACAGCCGCGGCGGACTGCCGACCTCGCGCAGTCGGTCGACTTCGGAGTAGACCGCGGCGGTGGACAGTCCACCCGCACCGAACGCGAGCACCCAGTGAAAAACGTTGCGGGCCAGCACGGTGGTGAGTTCCTCACCGCGACCGGTGCCCAGGGCGGTCCCGCCGTGCAGTGCGAAAGGGACGTCGCTGCCGAGCCGGGCAGCCATGGCATGCAGATCGCGGCGCGGCACACGGAGTTCCCACAGTGCGTTCATCCCGACCAGCACGGCGGCCGCATCGGCACTGCCACCGGCCATGCCGCCGGCCACCGGGATCGACTTGTTGATCGTGATGTCCACATCAGGTGCCCGCCCCACATGCCCGGCCATCAACTCTGCGGCCTGCCAGGCCAGGTTGCGGCCATCGGCGGGCAACCCTTCGGCGCCCTCCCCGAGGAGACGCAGCGAGAGCACGTCCGCATCGCGCACGGTCACGTCGTCAGCCAGCGAAACGGCATGGAAAACGGTCGTCAGTTCATGAAAACCGTCTGAGCGCCGATCACCGACTTCGAGGTAGAGGTTCACCTTGCCGGGAACCCGCACCGTCACGGACCCTGTTGGCAACCAATCCGCAGCGGCGCTGCCGGTCATCACGGCAGCAGCTTATCGGGGCGGTCAGCGCGATTCGACCGACTGCGCGGCCGCCTGGCCGCTAGCCCGCGTCTCGACAGGTGCGGCGGAGCGTTGCAACAACCGCACAAAGTCGGCCACGCCGAGCGTCTCGCCGCGCCGGGCCGGGTCGATACTGGCTGAGAGCAGCCGCTCCGCGGAAGCGTTACCCGAGCCTGCCCAGTCCAGGTAGGCGTTCCGCAAGGTTTTCCGCCGCTGCGCGAACGCGATGTCGATCAGTTCGAAGACCTGTGTCCGGAACGCCTCGTCGGTGGGCCAGGGTGAGGTCTCGTAGCGGTCGATGCGCACCAGTCCGGAGTAGACCCGGGGAATCGGCCAGAAAACGGTCGGCGAGACCGTGCCGTAGCGGCGAACGTCGCCGAAGAAGCGCGCCTTGACGCTGGGCACCCCGTACTCCTTGCCGCCCGGTTCGGCGCCGAGGCGATCGGCGACCTCGGACTGCACCATCACCATGGTGGTACGGATGGTCGGGAACTCAGCGAGTAGATGGAGCAGGGCGGGCACCGCGATGTTGTAGGGCAGGTTCGCCACCAGTGCGGTGGGCTGCACTTTCAGGTCGGCGCGCCGGATGCCCAGGATGTCGCGGTTGAGCACCGTCAAACGGTGAATTTCGGAGTGCGAATGGGAGGCAATGGTTTTGGGCAGGCGTTCGGCGAGCACCGAATCGATCTCGACGGCAGTGACTTCAGCACCGCGATCGAGTAGTGCCAGGGTCAGTGACCCCAATCCGGGGCCGACCTCCAGAACGTGGTCGCCCTTGCTGACACCGGACGACGACACGATCCGGCGCAAGGTGTTGGCGTCATGAACGAAGTTCTGGCCCAGTGCCTTCCGGGGCCGGAAATCGAGGTCCTTGGCGAGGTTGCGGATCTCGGTACGTGTCAGCAGACGGATGGTCATGGTGCCCTTCTTCGCAGCCTGGCCG